>NZ_JAFMKL010000049.1:0-12516 GCF_017852955.1 Vulcanococcus sp. DEBay_Sum22DG08_74 | reverse complement strand
TGAGCTGATGGCCGAGCTCACTGTTCGCTGGCACCGATCGATTGAAGAGATCCCCGAGGCGCATTGGCAGGCCCTCACGGAGGCGGCTGGGCTCCCCTTCTACTCCTGGCGCTGGCTGGCTGGCCTGGAGCGCTCCGGAAGTGTCGCGCCTCGCCAGGGTTGGCAGCCCTGTCACCTGAGCCTCTGGCGCGGGGAGCAGCTGATCGCCGTCGCTCCGCTGTACCTCAAGGGCCACAGCTACGGCGAGTTCGTCTTCGATCAGTCCTTTGCGGAATTGGCCGCCCAGCTGGGCCAGCGCTACTACCCGAAGTTGCTGGGTATGAGCCCCTTAAGCCCCGTGGTGGGCTATCGCTTTTTCACCGCTGGCGGCGAGGACGCCCAGCAGGTCACCGCCCTGTTGATGCAGTGCATTGATCGTTTCTGCGCCGAGAACCAGATCTTCAGCTGCAACTTTCTCTATGCCGATCCCCAGTGGCAGGCCCTGGCGGAGTCGGCGGGCTGCGCCACTTGGCTGAACCAGCAGAGCCTGTGGAGCAACCAGAGCTATGGCTGCTTCGATGACTACCTCGCGAGCTTCAACGCCAACCAACGCCGCAACATCAAGCGCGAGCGCAAGGCCGTGGAGCGCGCCGGGATCACGGTGACGGCCTTGGCGGGGGAGGAGCTGCCGGCCGCGATGCTCGAGCGGATGCACCACTTCTATGCCCAGCACTGCGCCCGTTGGGGGCCTTGGGGGAGCAAATACCTCACAGAAGCCTTCTTCGATGAGGCGGCGGCGGAGCTGCGGGAACACCTGGTGCTGTTCAGCGCCCATCGGGGCGATCCCCACGATCCGGTGGCGATGTCCCTCTGCGTGCACACCGGCCAGCACCTATGGGGCCGCTACTGGGGCAGTGACGAGGAGATCGACAACCTCCATTTCGAGGTCTGCTACTACGCCCCGATCCAGTGGGCCATTGAGCGCGGCATTCAGCGTTTTGACCCTGGCGCCGGCGGCAGTCACAAGCGCCGCCGCGGTTTTGTCGCCCGCTCCCATGCCTCCCTGCACCGCTGGTACCACGAACCCTTTGATGCCATTGCCCGGCGCTGGTTGCCGGAGGCCAATCGCGAACAGCTCAGTCAGATTGAGGCGGTGAATGCCGAGCTCCCCTTCACGGGGGCGACGCGATCCCTGACGGATTCCGCTGCGTAGCATCCGCCCATGAGCCCGTTTTCGCTAGAGCAGCGCCGCAGCCTCGATGAGGGGCTCTCCCAGCGCTTCATCGCCCTGGATCCCGCCGGTTATTTCCTGATCAAGATCGACCGCGAGGCGGGCGAGTTGATCGCGGAGCACTACAGCAATGCGATTGATGACCGGGGGCTAGCCACCGATCCCGACACCGGTGAGGTGATCAGCTGCAAAGGCGCTGGCCCCCGCGCTGCCGTGGCGGTCTATCGCGGCCGCAGCGCCAAGGAGTTGGGCATGGCGCTGACGGAAGGGGAGGGTCCCCATCCCTTGAGTTGCCTGGATCACGCCCTGTATCTGGGCCGTGAATTGCAGAAGGCGGAGCAGGCTCTCGAGAGCGGCGACACCTACATCCAGGACTAGGCCGGCTGCAGTTCCCGCGTTGGCGTCGAAGGGCTGTTGGGGGGCTCTGGCGGCAGGGCGGCCAACTGCTCTTGGATCTCCTGGGTGACCACCGCGCGGTACTCCATGAAGTGTTCGTTGTGGGCGAGCACCACCAGGAACTGCTCGAGCACCGCAGGGTTCTTCTGGGCGACCTCCAGCAGGGACCGCCAGAAGCGCAGGCGAGTGTTGCGCTTCACGCCCTGACGCCAGAGCACGATCAGCAGGGCGCGCACATCGGTCCAGGCGGGCAGGGTGGCTTTGCCAAAGGTGGCGGGCACGAATTCCTGCCAGCGCGGCTTGCCCATCTTCAGGTAGTAGTGCTTGACCCGGTCGATGTAGGCGTGGGGCTCATAGAGGCGACAGAAGGCGTCGACGTACTCGTTGGCGATGTCGCGAATCGGCCGGGTGGGCACGAAGTTCAGCAGGTTGGTCTGGTTGACCCCCTTGGCGTCGGCCTTCTCTTGGATCAGCCGGCCTTCCTTCTCCAGCCGGTGCCAGAGCCCGGTGTTGGGTAGGGCCTGAAGCATCCCCATCATTGCGGCGGGAATGCCGGTGCGGGTCACGAACTCGACGATCCGATCGCCGGCTCCGGTCTTCTCGCCGTCGAAACCGATGATGAATCCGGCCATGACCCGCAGGCCGTAGGAGTTGATCCGGTCGACGGCTTCCTCGAGGGAGCTGCGGGTGTTTTGGTGTTTGCCGGCCACCGAGAGGCTGGCCTCATCGGGGGTCTCAATGCCAAGGAAGACCGAGTCGAAGCGGCACTCGGCCATCATCTGCATCAGCTCTTCATCCGCCGCCAGGTCAACGGAGGCTTCGGTGGCAAAGCTGAAGGGGTAGCCCCGCTCGATCTGCCATTGCTTCAGGGCCGGGAGCAGCAACTTGGCGTTGCGCTTGTTGCCGATGAAGTTGTCATCCACCAGGAAGATCGAGCGCCGCCAGCCCAGGTCGTAGAGGGACTGGAGTTCGGCGATCAGCTGCTCAGGGGTCTTGGTCCTGGGCTTACGGCCATAGAGAACGATGATGTCGCAGAACTCGCACTGGAACGGGCAGCCCCTGGAGAACTGCACGCTCATCGAGTCGTAGGCGTCGAGCTTCAGTAGGTCAAAGCGCGGCACCGGTGTGCTCGTGACGTCCGGCTTTTCGCCGTTGGCACTGAAGCGTCCGCCGGCTTCACCCTTCTCGATCGCCTCGATGAACATCGGCAGGGTGATTTCACCCTCATCGAGCACCTTGAAATCCGCCAGGCCCAGTTCCGGCGCGTCAGGGGTGGAGCTGGCGAAGGGGCCGCCGACGGCAACGGGAAGACCCCGCTCTTTGGCCTTGGCGATCTGCGCGGCCATGTCGGCCTTCTGCACGATCATCCCGGAGATGACCACCAGCTCAGCCCAGTCCCAGTCGGCCTCGCTGACCTCTTCAACGTTGCGGTCCACCAGCTTCATGGGCCAGTGCTGGGGCAGCAGCGCCGCCACCGTGACCATCCCCAGGGGTGGCAGCAGAACCTTGCGGTTCACGAGCTCGAGAATTTTCTCGTAGCTCCAAAAGGTCTTGGGAAACTCGGGGTAGATGAACAGAGTGTTCATGCCGTTCGGTGGTCTCCAGTGAGATGCGTGGAACGGCTGCCCCCTAGGGGACATCCGATGAGTTGGCGACCAGCCTAGGCCGAGTGACCAGGGGGCGGGCTGGTTTCTGCTCTAATAGCGCACAGTTGAACGCACCGAACCATGGGCCCCGTGATCTATCTCGCACTGGTCGGCGGTGGTTTGGTGGCGGCTGCAGCCATCTCCTTCGTGCTGCGCGGCATCAAGCTGGTCTGAGCCGCATCCTGCGGTTCCGCAGGAGCTCCCAGACCCCTAGCGCAGCCCCAAGGCTGCCAAGCACGGCCAGGCAGCTCCAGAGGCCTCCAGGCAGCGTTTCCGTGAGAAGCGCTGCCGCCAGACCACTGAGTCCTCCACCCCCCAAAAAGGCGATCTGACCAAGGCCTGCCATTCGTCCCCGGAGCACCTGGGGAGCATGCACTTGGATGATCAGATTGGTCCCCGCCAGAAGGCTTGCGGTGCCGGCTCCGATCAGGAAGGCCATGGCCAAGCCCCAGGCGAGTGCTCCTTGCTGGGCTAACCCGATTTGGGCCAGTGCCGTCAGCAGGGTGGTGCTGCCCAGAAGCCAACCCGGGCGCGCGCTGATTGCAGCGGCGTTGCGCTGCAGTAGGACCCCGCCGCAGATGCTGCCGCAGGCCAGAACGCTGGTGAACAGCCCCAGGGCCATTGGGCTTGGTCCCAGGAGCTCAAGGGCCATCAGTGGCGCCAGCCCAGGGTGGAAGAAGCCCACTAGGCAGGCCGCGGCGGTGAAGCTGAGGACGTGGCGCAGGCTGGCGCCGCACTCGCGCCAGGCCGTGAGCAGGTTGGCCGCTTGGCCGCCCTGACTGCGGCGTTCCCGCTCGCGATGGGGTGCCATCAGCCAGAGCAGGGTGAGGATCGGGAAGAGATAGGTGGCCGCATCCAGGCTGAGGGCCAGGGTGGGTCCGGTGGCCGCCAGCAGCAGTCCCCCCAGGGGCGGTCCGACCAATTTGCCGACGTTGAAGATCACCGAGAAGCTGGCGAGGTAGGGACCGAGTTGTTCGGGCTCGTCCACCAGCAGGGCGACGTATTTGTTGCGGGCCGTCAGTTCGTAGGTGCTCGCAATTCCGATGCCCAGGGTGCTGAGCAGAAGCAGCAGGTCTTGCTTGGGACCCACCGTTAAGGGAATGGCGATGGCACCGAGCACCGCTGCGGCGAGCAGGGCCCATTGGGCGCGGATCAGGACCCGCTCACTGCCGAGTCGATCGGTGAGTACCCCGGCCGGGCCGCTGATCACCAGGGTCGGCAGGGTCAGGACGGCGAAGTTGAGCGCCAACAGAAACGGGTTGCCGGCACCCTCCATCAGCAACCAGCCTTTGGCGGTCAGCCCGGCAAAGGAGCCGGCGGTGCTGATCCCTGAGGCCAGTAAAAACGTGGTGCGTTGATGCCGCGTGAGGCGTCCTTGCAGACGCTTCAGTCCCTGTTGAATCAAGACTGAGCCCGCTGCATCGAGAGGGCGTCTTGGACCATGGCCTTGGCTCCCACGACCTCACCAATCAGGTCGTAGGTGTCCGCGGCGGTGATGCGCACCGGGACCATCGTTCCGGGGGCAGCGCAGAGCCCGCCTTCACCGGGCATCACCCGCACTTCGCCATCGACTTCGGGGGCAAAGCGGGCGCAGCGACCAATCATTTCGCCGCTGCTGGGGTTCTCCTGTTCGATCAGGACATCCACGATCCGCCCCACCCAAGCGGCGTTGCGCTCGGCGGCGATGGGCTGTTGCAGTGCCATCAGGCGGTCCTTGCGCTCAGCGGCGATCTCCGCGGGCACCTGGTTGGGCAGCTCGGCCGCGGGGGTTCCCTCCTCGGGCGAGAAGGTGAAGACCCCCACATGGTCGAAGCGTTGCTCGGCCACGAAATCCAGGAGGTGCTGGAACTGCTCTTCGGTTTCGCCCGGGTAGCCGACGATGAAGGTGGTGCGCAGCACGGCGTCCGGGAGTTGCTCGCGAATGCGCGCCAGCACACCGTTGGTGACATCGGCCTGCCAGGGGCGATTCATCGCCCGCAGGACATCCGGGTGGCTGTGCTGCAGCGGTAGATCCAGATAGGGCAGGACGTTGGGGACGTCCCGGTAGGCCGCCAGCACCTCAGGGGTGAGCCCCGTGGGGTAGGCGTAGTGCACGCGGATCCAGGGAATCTCCACCTCGCCGAGGGCGCGCAGTAGCTCGGCTAATTGAGGCTTGCCGGCGAGATCAAGGCCGTAATTCGTCGTGATCTGGCTGATCAGGACCAACTCCTGCACGCCCTGGGCTGCCAGTTGGCGCGCCTCGGCAACGATGCTCTCGATCGTGCGGGAGCGTTGGTCGCCGCGCAGGTGGGGAATGATGCAGAAGGCGCAGCGGTAGTCGCAGCCCTCGGCCACCTTCAGGTAGGCCACCGCCTCGCTGGTGGTCCGGTAGCGGGGCAGGTTCTCGTCGCCCACGAAGGTGGGGTTGGCGCTGACCTGATTCACCCGCTCGCCGGCTTCGACCCGCTCGAGCACGCTGACGATGTGTTGGTAGTCGCCGGTGCCAACGATGGCCTTGGCTTCCGGCAGGCTCTCGAGCAGTTCCTCTTGGAAGTGCTGGGCGAGGCAGCCGGCAATGATCAACTCCTTGCCCTGCTCGGCCAGTTCCACCAGGGTGCGAACGGACTCTTCCCGGGCGTCCTGAATGAAGCTGCAGGTGTTGACGACCACGACGTTGGCGTCGGCTTCATCGGCGCTGACCCCGTAGCCGGCCTCCGCCAGCAGGCCGAGCATGTGCTCGGTGTCGACGCGGTTCTTCTCGCAGCCGAGATGCGCGAACGCCACCGTTTTTCCAGTATTTGGTCGGGCGCTATCGGTCATGGAGGAGCTCAAGAAGGTCGGCCGCTCGCTGGCCAATCCCTAACCCTACTGATCAGGATCCCTGCCACAATTCCTCCAACGTCAGGAGTCCTGCGCCGTGAGTTCATCGCGCCTGAGTGAACGTCTTGGAAGCCAGCGCCGGCGCGGCGATGGCGGCAAGCGTTGGGTGCGGGTCGTGATGGCCGTTCTGGCCACCATCGGTGTGATTGACACCGGCTCGATCACCCTGAGCAAGTGGGGCTTGATCGGCAATCTCAGCTGCAGCTCGACCGGCCTGTTTGGCTGCAATGGCTGCGAGAAGGTGCTCTCCAGTGCTTGGGGTTCGCTGTTTGGACAGCCCCTGGCCCTCTTTGGACTGCTGGGCTACGGCGCGGTCCTGTTGATGGCCGTCGTTCCCCTCGTGCTGCAAGGGGAGTTGCGGGTGAGCCTGGGCCAGCGCAGCTGGTGGGGGTTGTTTCTTCTGAGCACCGGCATGGCGGTGTTCAGCGCGGTGTTGCTGGGGGTCATGGCCTTTGGCATCCGCGACTGCTGCCCCTTCTGCATCCTCTCGGCCGGTCTGAGTTCAGCGCTGTTTGTCCTCAGCCTGATTGGTGGTGATTGGGAGGACCGCGGCCAGCTGATCTTCAGCGGCGTCATTACGGCCCTGTTGGTGGGCGTCATTGGTTTGGGTTGGGCGGCCTCCGTGGGGCGTCCGGTGGTGGATTCCGCTCCAGGTGTCTCCCCTCCGGTGCGCAGTGAAAGTGGGCCGGCACAAATCGCCTTGGCGGAACATCTGACCGCCAGTGGCGCGAAGGTCTACACCGCCTACTGGTGCCCCCACTGCCATGAGCAGAAGGAGCTCTTTGGTCGCCAGGCCGCCGAAAAGCTGACGGTGATCGAGTGCGCTCCCGATGGCCGCAATAGCCAGCGCGAGCTGTGCGAGGCCAAGAAGATCGAGGGCTATCCCACCTGGGAGATCAATGGCCAGCTCGATTCCGGTGCTAAGCCCCTGGCCAAATTGGCCGAGGCCAGCGGCTACAACGGACCGCCCCTTCAGTAAGCGTTAGTCCGCCAGGGCCTCAGTGCTGATGCTGAGCCCCTTTCGCTGCACGCTGTGGCGCCGCCAGAAGGGCTGCCTGGCTGGGGCGTCGACGCGGTAGTGACCGCCGCGACTTTCGGTTCTGAAGAGGGCTGACTCCATCAGCAGGGCCGCCACGGTGGCCCGTTGCTTGAGGTCATGGGCCTTGGCCAGCCAACGGACCTGCTCTTGAGACAGCTGCAGAGCTTGGTCGTGCCCCAGTGTTTGGACGGCCTGCAGGAGGGGTTGCCCGCTGAGCGCGCCCTCCAGCTGCTGGCAGGCCCGGTAGCCCGCGAGCAGTTCGTGTCCGTTGCGCTCCACACCGGCCCGCTGCCAGCAGAGGCGTCGCAGCTCCTCGGTCTGCAGCTCGATTGCCTCGAGGCTGATGGGCGGATGCTCCGCCATGGCCTTTTCAGGCAAGGGCTCTGGCCTGGCGGATGGGGCTGGGGAGAGGTCGATGTCCCGCAGTTGCCTGGCGTAGACCAGGCATTCCATCAGGGAATTGCTGGCCAGGCGGTTGGCGCCATGGACGCCGCTGCTGGCCACCTCCCCAACGGCGTAGAGGCCAGGGATGGTGGTGGCTGAGCGGGCATCGGTGCGCAGGCCCCCCATGCAGTAGTGCGCTGCGGGCGCGACGGGGATGGGGGCCTCGGTGGGTTCAAGGCCCAACTCGCGGCAGCGCCCCAGGATCGTCGGGAACTGCCGCTCCAGCTTGCTGGTCCCGACGGGCCGCAGGTCGAGCCAGAGGTGAGGGGTCTGCCGCTCCCGCATCCGCTGGACCAGGGCCCGGCTGACGGCATCCCGCGGCGCGAGATCTCCTCCGCTGAGCTGACTGACGGGGCTTTCTCCTTGGTCGTCGACCAATCGGGCGCCCTCGCCGCGCACCGCCTCTGAGATCAGGAAGTGGGGGGCCCCCGGCAGCATCAAGGCCGTGGGGTGGAACTGGACGAACTCGAGATCGCGGACCGCCGCGCCGGCCCGCCAGGCCATGGCGATGCCGTCGCCGCTGGCCTGCTTGGGGTTGGTGGTGTTGGCGAAGAGGTGCGCCGCCCCGCCGGTGGCCAGCACCACCGCCCGGGCTTGGAGCCACTGCACCGTGCCGTCTACCAGGACTTGCAGGCCGCGGCAGTGGCCGTCGCTGATCCAAAGCTGGAGCGCAAGGCCCCCCTGGATCCGCTGCAGGCCCGGCCGCTGCAGCACCTTGCGCTCCAGGGCATCCACCAGTGCTCCACCGGTGCGGTCCTGGGCATGCAGGACCCGCCGGTGGCTGTGGGCGGCCTCCAGGGTGGTGCTCAGTCCGCCTTCATGGCGGTCGAAGTCCATGCCCAGCTCCAGGAGCCGCTCGACGCAGGCCGGCGCCTCGCGCACGAGCAACTCGACCGCGGGTCGATCGCAGAGATCTCCGCCTGCCTTGAGGGTGTCCTGTAGATGGCTCGCGAAGCTGTCCTCAGGTCGTGTGACCGCAGCGATGCCCCCCTGGGCCCAGCGACTCGCCGAGCGGGGGGCGCGATCTTTGCTCAGCAGCAGGACGCTGAGACCTTCCGGTAATTCGAGGGCTGCCATCAGGCCTGCGGCACCCCCGCCCACCACGATTACGTCCCAATTGGAGGGAATGGACGGCATCAGGCCTGGACTGACTGAGGCAACAAAAAAGCCGTCGGGATGGCCCGACGGCGGTCACCGGCTGCGGAATCTAGACCTCAGCTGAGCGCTTGAAACGCTCAGGCAATCAACGGTATTGGCCGTCGTTGATCCGATCGAAGCCTTCGTTGAGGGCGATGGACGCCGGGGTGACGGTGAAGTTGCCCTTGTACTTCTCCACCAGTTCCTTCTGGCGATCGGTCAGGTCGAGGCTGAACAGGTCGTCAACACTGTTGTAGGGGCCACCCAGCACGATCTTGCCGGCCAGGGTGGGGTACATCCCGGGGAAGGCTTGGAAGCGACGGACCGAGCAGTTGTTCAGGTCGATCTTGTCGCCGCGCTCTGAAATCTTGTCGTCTGCGACGTTGCGCAGCGAATCGGCCTGAGCGGCGGGGGCGATGATCAGGCTGAGGAGCAGGCCGGCCATCAGCACTCCACTCATGAGCCACGAAACCAGCCGTTTCATTGATAACTCCGTCTGAACGGGAACCACAGGGAGAGGGCTGCTAGGCAGCCAGCCCTGCAAACCTACAAGCAGCGGTCCTCGCGGCTGTGCCCTTGCGTTGAGGCTTTTGCAGTTCTTCAGATCAGCCCACTCCAGTGGGGTGACCAGAGGGCTGCAGCGAGGAAAAGTCCATCCACCGCAAGGGTTGTCGCCATGGCGGCCGCGGCGACTCTCCAGGCGCCATCGGGATGGTGCCAATAACGGCGGCAGAGGTTCAACAGCACCACGCCCGCCAGCAGGGTGACCCCCAGGGGCATGGGCTCCAGCACCCCAAGGGCCGCCTGATGCAGCAGGGCGGTGGCCTGATCGATGGGTGCGTTGAGCACTTCGGTCCAATGGCGCATCACGCCGGTCACGGCCATCACACCGTCTGTGGCGGCGGTTCCGACCAAGGAGGCCAGGTAGAAGCTGGCCGCGAGGCGCCAGCGGGTGCCAAGCCCCCCGAGGGCCAGGGGCAGGGCGAAGGCCTCAATCGGCAGATGCCAGAGGGGATGCAGGCGGCACCAGCCCCAAAACAGGCATCCCCCAAGCCAGCTGCCGCTGAAGCCCACCAGCAAGCTGCCGGTGCTGCTCAACCGTTGGTTGGGGTGCTCCGACAGGGCGATCCCCAGGAACAGCAAGGGGGCCGTGAAGAGCGCCGCAGAAAAGGGTGCCAGGCGCACCCAGGGGGCCTGAAGGAAGACCGGCAGGGCCACCAGTAGGCAGCCCGACAGCCAAAGCCCCCAGCCTTTTGCCTCGGAGCCACGGCTTGGCGTTGCCTGGGTCAGCGTCCCTGTGGTGAGGCTGGGCTGCACCCCGAGCACAACGCCTGTAACGAAAGGTATCCAACCTTAAAGGGTGCGCGGCTTCTCAAGGCCTCCCCCCGCGCATAGGGTCTGGCCTGATCCTTGCTGCCCTGCCGTGACCACCCTTCCCCCCACTGAGTCGCTGGGGGTCTTGGAGGCCTGTTGGCGTTTTTTGGTTCTCGGTGTGGTGCAGGGCCTGACGGAGTTCTTGCCCATCAGCAGCACGGCGCACCTGAAGGTGGTGCCGGTCCTGCTCGGCTGGGGTGATCCCGGCGTGGCGGTGACCGCGGTGATCCAGCTGGGAAGCATCGCTGCGGTGATTGGCTTCTTCCGCGAGGACCTCAAACAGGTGATCCAGGCCTCCTGGCAGGCCTGGCGTGCTCAGCGCTGGGAGACCCCTGAGGCGCGCTTGGGGCAGGCGATTCTTTGGGGCACCCTGCCGATCCTGGTGGCGGGCCTGGGGATCAAGCTCTTTGTTCCGGACTTTGATCAGTCCCCGCTGCGCAGCCTCACCTCCATCGGGATCGTCTCGATCGTGATGGGCCTGCTGCTGGGGCTGGCGGAGCGTTGGGGCAGCCGTCGCCGCGTTCTCGGCGATGTCGAGCTACGGGACGGCTGGCTGGTGGGCCTGGCCCAAACCTTGGCCCTGATCCCCGGGGTCTCCCGTTCGGGCAGCACCCTGACGGCCGCGCTGTTTGACGGCTGGAAGCGTTCGGAAGCCGCTCGCTTTTCCTTCTTGCTCGGGATTCCGGCCATCAGCCTGGCCGGTTTGGTGGAGCTCAAGGATGCGTTTTCACAGCCAGCGGCCGGCGGGGCCCTGCCGCTGCTGGTGGGCATTGCCTCTTCGGCGGTGGTGTCTTGGCTGGCGATTGCCTGGTTGCTGCGTTTTCTGCAGAACCACAGCACCTGGTGGTTCGTCGGCTACCGCGTCTTTTTTGGTCTGGGGGTGATTCTTTGGGCCGCCCGCAGCGTCGCCTGATCCAGCTGCGTCTCAGACTGAAGGCAGGTGTGCAGTAGCGGCCTGTGTGGAATGAGCCTTCGGCCGGGGTGGTCCTGGCCGAGACAAATGGAGAGGTCAGGCTTCCCGCTCCTGCGGTGGTGGATCGCGTCGAGCCGGACTCCATTGGCGATGAGTTGGGGATCCAACCGGGTGATCGCCTGCTGAGCATCAACGGGGTGCGGCCCAGGGATCTGATTGACCTGCAGTTTTTGGTCGGAGAGGAAGAGCTCTGCCTGGAGGTGCAGGACCCCGATGGCAGCGTGCATCGGGTGGAGCTGGAGAAGGATGCCGATGAGGGCCTCGGCCTGGCCTTCACCGAGGCGCTGTTCGATGGCCTGAAGCAGTGCAACAACGCCTGCCCCTTTTGCTTCATCGACCAGCAGCCCCCGGGCCATCGCCGCAGTCTTTACGTCAAAGATGACGACTACCGGCTGAGCTTTCTCTACGGCTCCTACCTCACCCTGACGAACCTCTCGGCTGCCGATTGGCAGCGGATCGAGCAGCAGCGCCTCTCGCCCCTGTTCGTCTCGGTGCACGCCACCAACCCGGAGCTCCGCTCCCAGCTGCTGGTGAACCCCAGGGCGGCGTTGCTGCTGGAGCAGTTGGCTTGGTTCCAGCAGCGGCAGCTGCAGATCCATGCCCAGGTGGTGGTCTGCCCGGGCCGCAATGACGGCGAGGCCCTGGAGCAGACCCTCAGGGATCTCTCGGAGTTCGCCGGTGGGGAGTGGCCAGCGGTGCTCTCTGCTGCCGTGGTCCCCGTGGGCTTGACCCGTTATCGGCCCGATGGGGATGGCTTGGTGCCGGTGGACCGGTCCTGCGCCCAGCGGGTGATCGCCCAGGTGGAGGCCTTGCAGGAGGGATTCCGGGAGCGCTTCGGTAGCCGTTTCGCGTGGCTCTCGGATGAGTGGTATCTGATGGCGGGCTATCCCCTGCCGGATCGGGCCGACTACGAGGACCTGCCCCAAGAGGGGAATGGGGTGGGGAGTATTCGCTCTTTTCTGGAGGCGATGGATGAGGCCACCAGCGATCTGCCGGCTGCCCTGGCGGCCCCCAGGCGGGTGAGTTGGGTGGTGGGGCAGTTGGTGGCGGAGGCCCTGCAGCCGGCGGTGGACCGTCTGAACCAGGTCGAAGGCTTGGAGGTGCTGCTGAAGGGCCTGCCCAGTCCCTACTGGGGTCAGGATCAGGTCGTAACGGGATTGCTCACCGGTTCAGACCTGCTCGAGGGTCTGGAGGGCGCGGAGCTGGGTGATGAATTGCTGTTGCCTGCTGTAATGCTGCGTCAGGGTGAACCGATCTTTTTAGACGACCAACCCTTTGAGGCCGTTGCGGCGCAACTGAAGTCCCCTGTGCGCCTGGTGCATGGGGCGGACGACATCGTGGCCGCCTGCCTGGGCGAATAAAGATCGGTTCATTAAGGTTCGCTCAGATTTATTTTTTAGGAATTTCGGTGGTTCGCTTTTCTCGCGCAATTGCTGCG
>NZ_JAFMKL010000048.1:0-12597 GCF_017852955.1 Vulcanococcus sp. DEBay_Sum22DG08_74 | reverse complement strand
AATCCATCCTCGAAGGGGTGCGTAGGCCCAAGGCGGTCCTGGGCCTGGGTCCTAAGGCTGTGCTGATGGGGCTGCGGGAGTCACCCACCCTGCTGCTGATGCATTGGGGCTTCGCCACCGGGATGATGCAGTTCGGTGTCTTCCGAACCCGCAAACCGGCGGCCTAGAGCTGGGTCATCGGATAGGCCCCAAACACCGCCAGGTGCTCGCAAAGGGGCTTGAGCTCCTCCATGGCCTGTTGCAGCGGTTCGGGTCCGCTGGGCAGCTCCAGGTCCACAAAAAAGATGTACTCGCCCATCTCCCGCTTGGAGGGGCGGGACTCAATGCGGCTCATGTTCAGGTCCCGATGGGCAAAGCACGCCAGGGCCTTGAGCAGAGCACCGGGTTGGTTCGCCTGCAGTGAGAAGGCCAAGCTGGCCAGCTCGCCATGCCAGTTGCGCTCGCCCTGACGCAGCAGCAAAAAGCGGGTGCAGTTGCCCGCCACATCATTAATGGGATAGGCCAACTCCTTGAGGCCGTGCTCCTTGGCGGCCTGCTGGGAAGCGATGGCCGCACGGAAGTGACTGCCGGCCACCATGCGGGCCGCCTCTGCGGTCGAGCTCGTGGGCAGCTGCAGGGCATTGGGCAGGTTGGTGCTCAGCCAGAGGCTGCACTGCGCCAGGGCCTGGGGATGGGAGAGGACTTCGCTGACCCCCTCCACGCTGCCGCTGCCGACCAGGGCATGGCGAATCGGCAACACCACCGCCCGGGAGATCTCGAGTTCTGGGTGCTCCCAGAGCGCATCCAAACAGGCCGTGACACCGCCCTCGACGGAGTTCTCGACGGGAACCACCGCGGCATCCACCCGACCGGCGGCGAGGGCCTGAATCACCGCACGAATTCCTGTCTGGGGCAGCAGTTCAGGCGCCTCCCACTGCTCGAGCTTGGCGAAGGCCTGGGCCGCCTGCTCCCCATAGGTGCCCACCGGACCAAGAAAAGCAATGCGCATGGGGCTGATCGGGCCGTGCTCGATAGGATCATGCCGCCCCGGCCGCCTTTTGATGCCCCTGGCCTTCAGTGCCAGCCAAGCGTTGCAGTTGCCGGTGCAGCAGAACGCCGAGCGTCTGGGTGCCTACCTGGACGATGAAGAGCAGGTGATTGAAGCCCTGCTCGAGGCCCAGCAACTCAGCAAGATCGCTCCTGGGCGCTACCGCTACACGGTGACCAAGCTGCAGGTCTTCCAACTGCAGATTCAACCGGTGGTGGACCTGGTGGCGCGGCGGAGCCCCAACCGGATCGAACTGGAGGCCATCGACTGCCAGCTCGAAGGCCTCGGGGTCGTCGATGATTTCCAACTCAGCCTGGGCTCCTGGCTGGAGGCCCGCGGCGGTGAGTTGGTCGGGGAGGCCAGCCTGGCCGTCAGTGTCAGCCAACCCAGCCTGTTGAAGCTGATCCCCACCAAAGTCCTGGAGGCCACGGGGCGCTCACTGCTCGCGGGCATCCTGCTGGGGATCAAAACCCGGGTGGGACAGCAACTGATCAACGACTTTCAGCGCTGGTGCAAGCAGCACGCCAGCGTCGAGGCCTAAGCAGCCAAGACCTTGCGCAGAAAACTGCGGCGATGCAGCTGCGTTGGCCCTAGGGAGAGGACTGCGGCACGGTGTTGGGCGGTTCCATAGCCAGCGTGGCGCTCGAAGCCATAGCCGGGATAGCGCTGCGCGAGCCGCACCAGTAGGGCATCCCGCGCCTGCTTGGCCAGGACGCTGGCCGCCGCAATTTCCAGGTGCGCGCTGTCCCCGCGCACGACGGTCTCCTGGGAGCCGGACCACAGGCGCAGGGGCAGGTTGCCATCCACCAGGACGTGATCTGGGGCCGGGGAGCCCAGGCGCTGCAGGGCCCGCAGCATGGCCCGTTCAGTGGCGCTGCGAATCCCCAAGCCATCGACTTCCTGGGCCGAGGCCTGGCCCAGGGCCCAGGACTCGGCCTGCTCCAGGATCAAAGGGACCAGCTGCGAGCGGCGCTTCGCGGAAAGAGCCTTGCTGTCGGTCAGTCCAGCCGCCGCCAGGGTCTCCCGGGCTGCATCGCTCAACACGACGGCACCGGCGAAGACGGGGCCAAACCAACAGCCCCGTCCCACTTCATCGACCCCAGCGATCCGCATCGCCCGCTTGGGCCTCAGTCGCTCGCCGAGGAACGGCGGCGGCGGCGGCGGGGCTCACCGTTGTCGTCGACCTCCTCCGCAACAGGAACAGCAACGACCGAGGCTGCAGCAACAGGGGCTTCTTCGGTGACCGCAACTGCACTGCTGCGGGTGCGCGTCCGAGTGCGGCCTGCGCGGGCCGGAGCCTCGTCTGCGGGAGCGGGTGAAGCCGCGGAATCAACGATCGCCACCGCCGGCAGCGGGGCCTCAGTGATCGCCACTTCTGTAATCGAGACCGTCGGCAGGGGTGTGATCGCCACACCCGTGGGTTCGGCCTGGGCGACAGCCACCGGCGCGGGTGTCGCGCCATGGCCATTGCTGTTGGCAGTGTTTCCGCCGCGACCGCGGCGGCGGCGGCGGGGACCGGCAGCCGCCAACTGCTGACGGGCCTCCTCGAGGACCGCCTCGGCGTCTTGACCTGGACGCACCACCCGCACCAACAGGTTGTCGGGATTGGGGGCGGGATCCAGGAGCAGCGCTGGGTTCAGACCCAACCAGCCGTAGACCAACTCCTGCTCAGGCTCCATCGGCACAGCGACCAATTCAGGCTCAGGCCGGCGGTTGTGGCCTTCCGAGCTGGCGGCAGCAGGACTCTCAGCCTGGCCGGTGGCCAGCGAGGCGCTGTCCTCGTAGGCCGCCACAACCTCGCCCTCGGAGCCGCGGCCACCGCGACCACGTCCGCGGCGGCGGCCACCACTGCCGCTCTCCAGTGCCGCCGGGGTTGAAGCTTCAGCACGGGCCGAGGCGGCCGAGCGAACCAAGCCGGAGACGCTGGCCAGGGGCTGGAGGGTGTCCTGTCCAGGCAGCACCACCACATGTCCCAGACCGCCGCAACTGGGGCAGGCCCGGCCAAACAGCTCATAGATGTTCTGCCCTTGGCGCTTGCGGGTGAGTTCCACCAGGCCCAGTTCGCTGATCTGGGCGATCTGGGGACGGGCCGAATCGGAGCGCACCTCAGAGGTGAAGTGCTCCAGCAGCTGGAGCTGATCGCGCCTGGACTCCATATCGATGAAGTCGATGATCACGACACCACCGATGTTGCGCAGCTTCAGTTGACGCGCAATTTCTGTCGCCGCCTCATAGTTGGTCCAGAGCACCGTCTCGCGGGCATTGGCCGAGCGGGTAAAGGAACCCGAGTTGACGTCAATGACGGTCAGGGCCTCGGTCGGCTCGATGATCACGTAACCGCCCGAGGGCAGATCCACCCGGGGCTTCAGGGCATCGCGAATCGCCGCATTGACCTTGTAGTGCTCAAGGATCTCGGTGGGCTCGCTGTGATGCTCCACCAGCACCTGCTGATGGTCACTACCCAAGAAGGTGTTGACCCGGGCGACCGCGTCGGGCGCGTCCACCACGATCCGCGCCAGCTCAGGGGTGTAGTGATCGCGCAGGATGCGATGGATGAAGTCGTCATCCCGGTTGAGCAGCACCGGGGGCGTCGCTGCCTCAGCGGCCGTCTGAATGGCCTCCCACTGGCGCAGCAGCGCCTCGAGATCGTCAATGAGCTGCTCTTCGCTGATGCCCTCCGCTTCGGTACGGATCAGCAGGCCAGCCCCAGGGGGCTTGATCAGGACGCCAAGGGCACGGAGGCGATTGCGCTCACTCTCAGCCGTGATCCGGCGCGAAATATTGACCCCTTGGCCGTGGGGCTGCAGCACCAAGAAACGACCCGGCAGGGTGAGATTTCCGGTCAGACGGGGCCCTTTGGTGCCCGTGGGCTCCTTCATCACCTGAACGAGCACCTTCTGGCGGGGCTCGAGCAATTCGGTGATGCCGACGGTCCCCTTCTTCAGGCGAAGGGGACCGAGGTCGGTGACATGAATAAAGCCGTTCTTCTCGCCCTCTCCGATGTTGACGAAGGCCGCGTCAATGCCGGGCAGGACGTTCTCGATCGTCCCGAGATACACGTCGCCGATTTGGTAGCGACCCTGTGCGACGACAAGCTCGTCAACACGCTCATCGGTGAGAACAGCGGCAATCCGCAGTTGCTCGGCGATGACGATCTGCTGGGGCATGGAAGGTCAGGAGATGACCTGCGCAGGGCAGGAGGGGATAAGAAATGACGAACCCAACGCAGCGCGTTGGCCTGAGACAGAGATCTGATCGCGGCATCGCCGATGCCGGGTGACTCCTGCCCGTGGGATGTGAAAAAAGCTCAGAGCGCGACGCCGAGGCTGAAGCTGCGGCGAAAGGTGGGGGCGTTCAACCATCGAGGCTGAACACGAAAGAGTTGCGGGTGCCAATTGGTGCCCGTCTGAACAGCGCCGCCTGGAGCGACTTTCAGGAAGGGAAACTCGTGAAAGCTGCTGAGGAAGTTCCGATCGCTCTTAGCCAACATCGGCTGGCCGGGCGAGGGAGAGATCAATCAACCGACTTCGGTCAATCATCTGCC
Source organism: Vulcanococcus sp. DEBay_Sum22DG08_74 (assembly GCF_017852955.1). Taxonomy (NCBI): domain Bacteria; kingdom Bacillati; phylum Cyanobacteriota; class Cyanophyceae; order Synechococcales; family Synechococcaceae; genus Vulcanococcus; species Vulcanococcus sp. DEBay_Sum22DG08_74. The sequence continues at coordinate 8,026 of NZ_JAFMKL010000048.1, read as the reverse complement.
GTCCTGAACGCAAGCTAGCACGGTTGATTTCAAGAGCCAGAAGGGCTTTGCAGCAGTAACGAACGCCGCCGCAAACCGACCATGGCCAGCGGCAAAGCCAAGCTGGTTGAGAACCACTGCTGCAGCTGTTCCGGCTTCAAACTGCGGCCTGCAGGATCGACCACCGCGCTGTACTGGAGCTCCTGAAGATCCGGGTCCTCGGCCGAGCGGGGACGCCGTTCAACCTGCTGGAGATAGGGCCGCAAATCCCGCTGCCTCGCTCGACCTTTCTTGTCGGTGTCCTCCCAAATCCAGGACTCCTGAGCCAGCAGTTGGGAGACCGCCTCGTCCCAAACCTCGGGAGCAGCCATGGCATGGCCCTGCTCGACGCGCCACTGCACAGCCCAGGTCGCACCCGAGAGCTCCTGGGACAAGCTTGAGCCGAAGACCTCCACGGGGTAGACCTCCAGCAGCGCAAACCCAGGGGGAAGTTGGCGTTGCAACTGCTGGCGGGCTTGCTCAGGATCGAGCGTGGCCGTGAACTCGATATCCATCCATTCCCCATCGGCCTCGGCGCCCAGGGGGAGAGCCAAGGCAAATTGCACCCGAGGCAGGGGATGGAAGCCCCCGGTGAAGCTCGCCGGCAAACGCGAACGGCGTAGGGCCCGCTCCATCAGGCGCACCAAATCGAGGTGACTCAGCAGGGCCAAGGACCCTGTTTTGGCAAAGCGGAAGCGCAGGCGCTGCACACGCTCACTGGCGGGAGGCCGCTGGGGGCTCGGCTCAGGAATCTGCGGAGGGGCCACCACCACGTTGTGCCCCAACTCGGGGCCACAGACACCGCAGCTGCTGCAGCCCTCAAAGGAGCAGTCCGGCACCACCGCAGCAGCCAGGGCATTGCGCAGGTCCTCGGCCAGCCAGGTTTTCTCGACCCCTGAATCGATGTGGTCCCAGGGCAGGGGCTGAGCGCAGAAGGCCGCCAGATCACTGGGGTCCATGCCCTCGGCGGAGCTCCACTCCCCCATCTCAAGCTCGCGGTAGCGCCCGCCCAGATCGGCCGCCTCAATCGCATCGGTCCAGGCCTGATAGGTGCGATCCGCCGCTTCAAACCAGGCATCCAACCCGGCCCCGGCGCGCCAGGCCGCCTCAATCACGGGCGCGAGGCGCCGGTCCCCCCGCCCGACAAAGTCCTCCATCGCCGAGAGGCGCACATCGGTGAAATTCGTCTTCAGCCCGCGCAGTTGGCGCAGGGCCTCCCGCAAGAGCTGCTGCCGGCGAACAAATTCAGCCGTGCTGACGCTGTGCCACTGGAAGGGGGTGTGGGGCTTGGGGGTGAAATTGCTGATGGTGAGGTTGAGCTCCAACCGCCCCAGATCACGGCACTGCTGTTGCAAGGAGCGGCAGGTCTCCGCAATGCCCAGGACGTCGGAATCGGTCTCCCCCGGCAGGCCGATCATGAAATAGAGCTTGACCTTGCGATAGCCGCTCTCCATGGCGGTGCGGATCCCCCGCAGCAGCTCGGCGTCGGTCAGGCCCTTGTTGACGATGTCCCGCAGGCGCTGGGTGCCGGCCTCGGGCGCAAAGGTCAAGCCCGCCTTGCGGGTCCCGCCCAGGATGTGGGCGATGTTCTCGTCGAAGCGGTCGACCCGCTGACTGGGCAGGGTCAAGGTGACGTTCTTATCGGCGAGGCGGTTGCGCAGCTCCACCCCCACCGCCGGCAGGGCCAGGTAGTCCGAGCAGCTCAGGGACAGCAAGGAGAAATCGGAATAGCCCGTGCGCTCCATGCCTGTTTCGATGGCCTCCACCACGGCCTGTGGTTCCACGTCCCGGGCAGGACGGGTGAGCATCCCTGGCTGGCAGAAGCGGCAGCCCCGCGTACAGCCGCGGCGAATCTCCACGGTGAGGCGGTCGTGAACCGTCTCGATATGGGGCACCAAACCCATGGCGTAGTGGGGCATGGGCGTCGCGGTGCGGCGCATCACCCGCTTGGGGACCCCGGGATGCAGCGGCTGCTGGCTCACCCCGTCGGGGCCAGGCCCATAGAGGGAGGGGACATAGACCCCTGGCACCTGGGCCAGATCCAACAGCAGCGCGCGGCGACTGAGGCCCGCAGCCTTCGCCTCCGCGACCACTAGGCCGAGCTCGGGGAGGACCTCCTCGCCGTCCCCCAGGACAATGAAATCGAAAAAGGCGGCGAAGGGCTCGGGGTTACTGGTGGCGGTGGGGCCGCCGGCAAAAATCAACGGCGGGGCCTCTGGATCGCCCAGGGGGAGATCACCGCGATCGGCCGCCCGCACAGGGACCTGGGCCAACTCCAACATCGCCAGGATGTTGGTGGCGCCGAGTTCGTAACTCAGCGAGAAGCCGAGAATGTCGAAGGCGGGCAGCGGCCGGCGGCTTTCCACCGCGAAGAGGGGCTGCCCCCGCTCACGCAAACGCTCGGCGAGATCCGGGCCCGGCAGGTAACTGCGGTCACACAGCTGACCCGGAACGCTGTTGAGGATCGAATAGAGAATGATGTGGCCGGTGTTGCTCGAGCCGACCTCGTAGATCTCGGGATAGGTCAGGGCCCAGCGCACGGCGGCGGCCGGCCAGACCTGATCCCAGTCCCGCTCCTGCACCCCCAACTCGTTGCCGAGATACCGGCCTGGCTTGGCGATGCTGCGATCCACCAGGGCGTCGAAATCCACCGGTGCATCGAAAACGGCGGTCACAACAGCAGGCCCTGCACTGACTCGATCGTATGCAGAGGCACCCCAGGGGAGCCCCCTCCGCATAGGACAATCCGGCCAGTACAACCGGGTCCGCGCGACCCTTCGCTGAGATGGCCCAGGTCAACGGCAACTACCTCAAGCTCAAAGCGGGCTACCTCTTCCCTGAAATCGCACGTCGCGTCAAGGCTTTCAGCGAAGCGAACCCCAACGCTCCGATCATTCGCCTGGGCATTGGCGATGTCACCGAGCCCCTGCCCCAGGCCTGCCGCGATGCCATGAAGGCGGCCATCGACGAGATGGGAACCCGGGAGGGCTTCCATGGCTACGGCCCCGAGCAGGGCTACGCCTGGCTGCGCGAGAAGATCGCTACCCATGATTTCCAGGCCCGCGGCTGCGAGATCAGCGCCGAGGAGATCTTTGTCTCTGACGGCTCGAAGTGCGATAGCTCGAACATCCTCGACATCCTGGGCACCGGCAACCGCATTGCCGTCACCGATCCCGTCTACCCGGTGTACGTCGACAGCAACGTCATGGCGGGCCGCACGGGCGATGCCGATGACGCGGGCCAGTACGGCGGCCTGACCTACCTGCCCATCAGCGCCGAGAACGGCTTCAGCGCCCAGATCCCCAGCGAGAAGGTGGATCTGATCTACCTCTGCTTCCCCAATAACCCCACGGGGGCGGTGGCAACGAAGGAGCAGCTCAAGGCCTGGGTGGACTACGCCCGCGCCAACGATGCCCTGATCCTGTTTGACGCGGCCTATGAGGCCTTCATCCAGGACCCCTCGCTGCCGCACTCCATCTACGAGATCGAGGGGGCCCGGGACTGCGCCATCGAGTTCCGCTCCTTCTCCAAGAACGCCGGTTTCACCGGCACCCGCTGCGCCCTGACCGTGGTGCCCCGTGGCCTGATGGGCACGGCCGCCAATGGCGAGAAGGTGGAACTCTGGGGCCTCTGGAACCGCCGCCAGTGCACCAAGTTCAACGGTGTCAGCTACATCGTTCAACGCGGCGCCGAGGCCGTTTATTCCGCGGACGGCCAAGCCCAGGTCAAAGGGCTGATCAGCTTCTACATGGAGAACGCCGCGATCATTCGCCGCGAACTCAGCGGTGCGGGCCTGACGGTCTACGGCGGCGAGCAGGCTCCCTATGTCTGGATCAAGACCCCGGCCGGCGTGGACTCCTGGGGCTTCTTCGATCTGCTCTTGAGCCAAGCCAACGTGGTCGGCACCCCCGGCAGTGGTTTTGGTGCCGCGGGCGAAGGCTATTTCCGTCTTTCGGCCTTCAACAGCCGCGAGAACGTCAACGAAGCCATGCGCCGGATCAAGGCCGCCCTCGCCCCTGCTGCCGCTGCGGCCTAAAGCGCTGACTAAAGTCCCTACCTCGTCATACCGGAGCTGATCAGGATGATCCGATCAACTCAGGCGCCTGGCCGCGAGAGCGGCGGCGCCGCTGTGATGGAAAAAGCGCCGGAGCGGGTGCGCAAACCCTCGCCCCGCTACAAGGTGCTGCTCCACAACGACCCGGTGAACACCATGGAATACGTGGTGACCACCCTGCGGCAGGTGGTGCCCTCCCTGAGTGAGCAGGACGCCATCGCCGTGATGATGGAGGCCCACAACACCGGCGTGGGCCTGGTGATCGTCTGCGATATCGAGCCGGCGGAGTTCTACAGCGAAACCCTGAAGGCCAAGGGTCTCTCCAGCACGATCGAGCCCGAAGACTGATGCAGTCCCCCACCAGATCGACGTTGCACTGGTGGGGGACGCTGCTCTATGTCCCCGTCCTCTACGGATTGGGTTGGCTCAGCTCGCGGCCGCTGGCGCTGGTCTTCCCCCAATGGCGCCCTGACCAGGTGGACCTGGCTGGGGTGGTGGTTTCGCTGCTGCTACTGCTACTGACCCTGCCTTGGCGCTTGCGCCGCAGCTGGGGTGTCGACCATCCCTGGCAACAGCTCGGGGTTGTCGTGCGTCCCACCGCGGGCCTGCGCGCCTTCATTCGCGGTCTGCTCAAGGCCGCTGGACTGCTCCTGGGTGTGGTGGTGGTCCTGCTGCTCAGCGGCCAGAGCCAATGGCAGGGACAACTCACGGCCGGCCAACTGCTCAACGCCATCGCCCTGCTGCTCGGGGTGGGGTTCGCCGAGGAGTTGCTCTTTCGTGGTTGGCTCTGGGGCGAATTGGAGCTGCTGGGCGGGCGGCAACGGGCCATCGGGCTCCAGGCCGCGTTCTTTGCCCTGGTGCATCCCTGGTACCAGCTGCCCCCCATCGAAGCCATCGCCCTGTTGGTGGGACTGGTGCTACTGGGCCTCGCCTTAGCGCTGCAAAGACGCGCCGATCAAGGGGCACTCTGGGGATCCATTGGCCTACACGGCGGCTTAGTCGGGGGCTGGTTTGCGCTTCAGGCCGGACTGATCAGCCTGCCGGCAGCCGCACCCGTTTGGCTGCTGGGTCCAGGTGGCGCCAATCCCAACCCGATCGGAGGTCTGCTGGGTTGGGCCGGACTGGCGGGGTTGATCGTGGTGCGCCGCCGCTGGTGGCGCTGATCTAACGGGTCGCCGTTGCCAAGGCCTTGCGGCCCTCGACCGGAGCGCGCAACGCCTCCTCCAGTGGAGCCGTGCCGTAGTCACGCTCCAAGAGATCCATCACCGTGCGACCAAAGTCGGCGGGATTGCGCTCAAACGCCTCCAGGCAAATGCGCCCAAAGGTGCTGCCCATCGGTTCGGGGTTCCAGAGGAGTTGCCGAGCCGTCCAGGGGAGCATGCTCATCGGGTTGTAGCCCGGCTTGATCAGGCCCTGATCAAAGCCGTACTGCTCCAGGTGCGTGTGGGGTTGCAAGCCGATGAAAAAGATCGCGGGCTCAACCTTGTCGGCACCAAAAATGCGCTCCAGCTCGCGGTGGTAGGCAACGGTCTGACGAATCGTCTCCGGACGCTCGTCGATGACGTTGAAGGAGTAGTTCACCGAGACGTGCTCCCTGAAGCCAGCCTCGGCCAAGAGGCGACAGTTCTCAAGCACGGTGCGGAGGTTGTAGCCCATCCGCATCTTGCGCACGAGCTCCTGGGAACCGGAGGTGATGCCGATCTCGAAGTAGTCCATGCCGGTGTCGACCATCAGCTGGGCCAACTCGGCGTCGAGGTTGTCGGCTCGGATGTAGGCCGCCCAGCGGATGTCCGTCCAGCCCTGGGCCTTCACCGCCCGCAGGAGCTCCTTGGCATCGTCGATGTAGCGGCGTGCCGGGATGAATTGCGCATCGGTGAACCAGAAGCCGCGCACCCCACGCCGATAGAGCTGATGCATCTCGGCGATGACCTCCTCGACGGGATTGACCCGGACGGCCTTGCCCTCCACCACCGTGTAGACGCAGTAGCAGCAGTTGTGGGGGCAGCCCCGCTTGGTCTGAACGCCGACGTAGAAGTCGCCCCCATCGAGATACCAATCCAGCTGGGGCCAAATCGAGGCGATGTAGTCGTAGTCGCAGGCCGTCTTCTCCATGCCGGAGGGCTGCTCATGAATCAGCCCGGGCCGAGGCGCTTCACCCGCCAGAAAACAGCGCTCGCCCTCGAGGGACTCCCCACGCAGGAGCTTCTCGAGCAAGGGCTCTCCTTCGCCAACGGAGACCACGGTGCCCCGGGGTAGCCGTTTGCCGAGCTGTTCGTAGAAGACGCTGACCGCGCCTCCGCCCAAGACCGCCTGGGCCTCTGGGTGATGACGGCGCGCGCGCTTCAGGCCACGGCGGACCAAGCGCAAATTGCGCCAGAGCTCCCCGTAAAAGGAGGCCATCAAACGCAACCCGCCAAAGGCACCGCGCAGACGGCGAACGGGATTCAGGGCGTAGAAGACCTCAAAGGAGTTCTGCAGGGGGTTGCCCCCGCGACCATCCACCGGGGCATAGATCTGAATGTCCCGCCAGGAAAAGACCAGAACGGTGGGCCGGAAGCTCTCGATCCGCTCCAGCAGCACCGCCTCGACATCCAGCAGGGGGACAGCAGCCAGATCAAGGATCTGCTGGGCCAGTCCGGGGAATTGTTTGTGCAGATGATCGGCCAGATACACCGGGCCAATCGGGAAAATCGGATTGCAGGGGAGCCGCACGAGCAACACCCGCTGATCAGCTGGCGGTAGTGGTCTCAAGCTGCGACGCCCATGGCGAAGTTGGACGCTAACAAGCAGCTGTTGTCCAACGTTGTTGGAGGGTTTCGTCGATCCGCTCGACCCTCTCCCGCAGGGCAGGCGGCAATCGACGCCACCAGTGCTGATGCGTGCAGGTGCGTGGTTTGAGTTGCCAGCCAGAGGCCTCAAGCACCGCGCGCAGCTGGCTGATCGCCGGTTGGGGATAGGCGGGATTAATCACGTCCTCCAGATCGATCCCGCCGAGGTCATCGATGCCAGCAGCCAAGGCAGAGGGCAGGGACGCCAAAGGCCAGAGATTGGGGGGCGTCTGCAGGTGCACCTCCTGCGGCAAGAGGGACCGGGCATCGGCGATCAACTCCAGGAGATCCCCTTGCTCGGATTCGCTCAGAACAACCGCTGAATCACCATCGGGTCGCCAGGGCTGAAGGATCACTTCCTGCAGGTGCCCCCAGCGCAACTGGAGATCCCGCAGCAGCTCCAAGGCCCTGATGCGCTCGGCGCGGCTTTCACCCACGCCCAACAGCAGCCCCGTGGTGAACGGGATACCCAAGCGTCCTGCCTGCTCGAGTTGAGCCAGGCGAACCTCCAGACGCTTGCTGGGGGCGCGGGCATGCAGGGGCTCATAGGCAGGACCGAGCCCCTCCAACATCAAGCCCATCGAGGGATTGCTCCGGCCAAGGCGCGCCATTTCCTGGCAGCTCAGGGGACCCGCATTCGTGTGGGGAAGCCGGCCCTGATCCAGGGCGAGCTGGCTGAGCTGCAGCAGACGGCTGAACCAGGCAGCGCGCCCCGCTGATCCAGGCGCCTCTTCACCGCTCAACAGCAACACCTCAGCAGCGGCGGGACGCTTACGCAGCTGCCGGAGGGCCTCCTCAGCCGTAAGTGGTACAGCCAGTGCTGGGGAGACGCGAAAACTGCAGTAGCCGCAGCGGTTGAAGCAGCCGCGGGTCGGAACCAACGTGACGCTGGGACTCCAGGTGACGACGGCCTCAGCAGGCACGGAACGCGCAGCGACAAGCGGGACTGATGCCACCGATTAGCAGGACTTGGGGGCCGGAAAGCCTGAGAAGGCGTTAACGCGTCGCAATGTCGCGCAAACATCCGTTACATTGGCTTTGGCAGGGCGGGTTACCGACCTGTCCTTCCCTAACCGCCAGGCGTTCGCGCACGGCACTTCTTTCCCGTACTCATGACGACCACCCT
>NZ_JAFMKL010000158.1:0-2864 GCF_017852955.1 Vulcanococcus sp. DEBay_Sum22DG08_74 | reverse complement strand
TTGATCGCGACATTGGTGTTGCCGCGGCAGACCACGATCACCAGGGCTGAGACCAGCAGCAAGAGGCCGATGCCGTTCTGGAACACCAGACGATCCCCCAACCAAGCCATCTGGCGAGGCAGGTAGCGGTCCTTGGCCAGCAGTGCCGCCAGCCGGGGGAATCCAGCGAAGGCGGTGTTTGCCGCCAAGCCCAAGATCAACAACGTGCTGATCTGCAGGAACCAATAGAGAGGATTGCCGGGACCGAACACCCGCAGACCGATCTGGGCCAGAACGGTGCGATCGGGATTGGGGGCAATCCCGTAGAGATAGGCCAAACCGCTGACGGCCAGGAACAGCAGCGCCAGCAACACCCCCATCACCAGCAGCGTGGCCTGGGCCCGGCGGGCCGAGGGCTCACGGAACACCTTCACCCCGTTGGCAATCGCTTCAATGCCGGTCATCGCCGAGCAACCGGCGCTGAAGGCCCGAAGAATCAAGAACAGACCCAAGGGCTCCAGGGCTGCGATCGCCGGCGGTGCGTCCGGGCGAAAGCCATGGGCAAACACGATGTTCTGCAGACCAAACAGGGCCAGGAGCGCCACCATCACGACGAAGGCGTAGGTCGGCACAACAAACAGGCGACCGGCCTCCTTCAGACCCCGCAAATTGGCCCAACCCACGAGCGCCAACAGCAGCAGAGAGAGGCTGGTCTCATGGGCCAGCAGCCCTGGAAGCAGGGAGCTCAGGGCCTGGGCCGCCGCCATCAGACTCACCGCGGCGGTCAGGGTGTAATCCACCAGCAATGCCGCCGCCGCCACCAACCCCGCCCAGGCGCCGAGGTTCTCCCGGGCGACCACATAGGAGCCTCCCCCCTCGGGGTAGGCCTCAATCGCCTGGCGATAGGAGAGCACCACAATCGCGATCAGGCCGACGATGCAGGCCGTGATCGGCAGGGACAGACCAAGGGCACCGCTGCCGGCCAGAAGCAACACCCCCAGGGCGGCCTCCGTCGCATAGGCCACCGAGGAGAGGGCATCCGAGGAGAGGATCGGCAGCGCAATCAGGCTCGGCAGGCGCTGCGCATCCGATTCCCTGCGCGGCAGAGGACGCCCCAAAAGACGACGGGCAAACGAAAGCACCCCTGTGGCGCGCGGCTGGCCTCACCATGCCCCGATCTGCCCTTGCTGGCAGCCCATGGGCCGTGCCATGACAAAGACACCCCATCCCGGGGAGTCCATGCGCTCGAGCCTCAACGACCTACTGGAACAACTGGTGCTGCGGGGGTGGGCCAAGCTTGACCTTCCCGCCGGGGTTCCGAAAGTCACGCCCGATTGCCCCTGGTGGAGCATCGACCTGGGCCCAGTGACGACCGTTTCACTCCACCCGTGGTCCAACGGGCTCTTGGAGTTCAGCATCTGCGTCCTGATCGATGCTGAAGAGCAAATCCAGTCCTATGAACTGGAGTGCAATGCCATGCCCGTCCCGGTGGCCTTGATCAACTGGTGGGGGGGACTGGAGATCGCCCTAGAACAGAGCGAAGCGCTGAAAAACCAGCTGATCGCCGCCTGGGATCAAGAGATCAGCGCAGGCGGCGAGTTGCCCTGATCAACCGAAGCGGCGGCGGCCGTCATTGAAGCTGGCGAAGCTGGTGACCTCACCCCGGCGCTCCTCGCCACCAGCGGTTTGGCCCAGTTTCCAGACATTGCGGCTGATGCGCCTAGCCCGCAGGCCGCCCCGCTCCACCTCGGCGCTGCCGGGACGGGCACCCATTAAGTAGGTCACCTCTGCCGTCGACAGGGGCGCACCCGTTTGCAGAGCCAACTGGGTGAGCTCCAGGCGCTGGCGCAGGGAGGCGACATCACAGGCGCCACCGTCCTCGGACTCGTTCCAGACCCAGGGGAGCTGCCCTTGGGCCGCAAGCTTCTGCATCAGGCTCATGCTGACCAGAGCCAAAGCCTGGTCAGCATTGAGATCGCCGCCGTCTTGAACGGGAGCAGCGCCCTTCGCGGAGGCAGAAGGGGCAGAGCGCTTAGCAGCCACGGGCAGTCCTGCAGGGATGGCCGGACGGTACCGGCTCTCGCCCGGGGCGCAAGACCCCAGAGACCGGCGGACATCAACTGCGGCGCAAGCAATCCGGGGCCCGCCCAAACCACCGACCAAGATCGATGAAGGCTTGCCACATCAATCCAGCCCCGCCAAGCCAAAACCATGGAGTGAATCCTGGATGGGGCGGTAAGATCGCCGCGCTCCTCCCGCTGACCAGCAGAGGACCTCAACGTCTGTAGGGAGCAGCCCGACCCCTTGATTGAACGCAATCCCAGGCGACGAACGGCATCGGTGCAGATCACTGGCACCGACCTGGGATTCAGCGGCAGCGGCACCTCTTTGGATGAGCTGCACCCATCGGCCGCCAGCTGTGTCATCACGACCGATAGCGAAGCGCGGCTGGTCAGCCAGGCCAGCGCAGTCGAATCCATCGAGCTGCGGACCTACGTCTTTCTCGATTCACTGCAGCCCCAACTCGCCACCTACATGGGGACGGTGAGCCAGGGCTTCCTGCCCATCCCAGGCGATGCCTGCCTCTGGCTTGAGGTCTCCCCTGGCATGGCCGTGCACCGGGTGACGGACATCGCCCTCAAAGCCAGCACGGTGCGTCTGGGCCAGATGATCGTGGAGCGGGCCTTTGGCTCCCTGGCGCTCTATCACCGCGACCAGAGCAATGTGCTCCACTCCGGCGATGTCGTGCTCGAAGCCATCGGCAGCAGCGTCGAGCAGCGCACCCGCTGCAGCGTGACCTGGACCGAAGTCATCCGGGCAATCACCCCCGACCACGCCGTGCTGATCAACCGTCAGAACCGGCGCGGCTCGATGATTCAGGCCGG
>NZ_JAFMKL010000157.1:0-2872 GCF_017852955.1 Vulcanococcus sp. DEBay_Sum22DG08_74 | reverse complement strand
TTCTCCGCCAACCCCGGGCAGCCGTTGGCTCCCCTGTCTGAGGTGGCCTCAGGCGGTGAGATGTCGCGCTTTCTCTTGGCGTTGAAGACCTGCCTGGCCGCGGCGGATCAGCACGTCACCCTGCTGTTCGATGAGATCGACACCGGTGTCAGCGGCCGAGTCAGTGGTGCCATGGCGGAGCTGCTGCAGCGTTTGGCCCAACAGCGCCAGGTTTTCTGCGTCACCCACCAGCCCTTGGTCGCCGCTGCTGCGGACCATCACTTCCAGGTGGCGAAGGAGGTGCGGGACGGGATGACCCACACGCGAGTGTCCCAACTGCGGGACACTCAGGCTCGGCAGGCGGAACTGGCGGAATTGGCTGGTGGTGATTTCGGTGAGACCAGGAGCTACGCGGCCAGCCTGCTCAAACGCGCTGCCTAGACTCCACCCCTCTTAGAGCCGCCTGGATGCCCCGCGCCCTCGCCAAAAGCGTGAACGAGAAGGCTGCGCTTCAGGCCCTCAACGGCGGTTCCTTGGAGGATGTGATCCGGGTGCGGGGTGCCCGTCAGCACAACCTCAAAAACGTCGACGTCACGATCCCCCGTAACCAGCTGGTGGTCTTCACCGGGGTGAGCGGCAGCGGGAAGAGCTCCCTGGCCTTCGACACGATCTTTGCTGAGGGGCAACGCCGCTACGTCGAGAGCCTGTCGGCCTATGCCCGTCAGTTCCTTGGCCAGGTCGACAAGCCTGATGTGGACGCGATCGAGGGCCTCTCTCCGGCGATCTCGATTGACCAGAAATCCACCAGCCACAACCCCCGTTCCACGGTGGGAACGGTCACGGAGATTCAGGATTATCTGCGTCTGCTGTTCGGTCGCGCAGGGGAACCCCACTGCCCCGAGTGCGATCGCTCGATTCGGCCCCAGTCGATCGATGAGATGGTCGACCAGATCCTCACCTTGCCGGAGGGGACCCGTTACCAGCTCCTGGCGCCCGTCGTCCGTGGCAAGAAGGGCACCCACGTCAAGTTGCTGAGCGGCCTAGTGGCCGAGGGCTTTGCCCGGGTGCGCATCAACGGTGAGGTGCGCGAACTCGCCGACAACATCGAGCTCGACAAGAACCACTCCCACAACATTGAAGTGGTGGTGGATCGCCTGGTGGCCCGCGAGGGCATTCAGGAGCGCCTGACCGATTCCCTCCGCACCGCCCTCAAGCGCGGAGATGGCTTGGCCCTGGTGGAGGTGGTGCCGAAGTCCGGTGAAGAGCTTCCGCCCGAGGTGGAGAAGGAGCGCCTCTATTCCGAGAACTTCGCCTGCCCGGTTCACGGGGCGGTGATGGAGGAGCTCTCGCCGCGGCTGTTCTCCTTCAACAGTCCCTATGGCGCCTGCGCGGATTGCCACGGCATTGGACACCTGCGCCAATTCACCAAAGAGCGGGTGATCCCGGATCCTTCGCTGCCGGTGTATGCGGCGGTGGCCCCTTGGGCAGAAAAGGACAACTCCTATTACTTCTCTCTGCTCTATTCGGTGGGAGAGGCCTTTGGCTTTGAGATCAAGACCCCCTGGAATGAGCTGACGGAGGAACAGCACGACGTGCTGCTCAATGGCTCAAGGGAGCCGATTCCCATCCAGGCCGACAGCCGCTACAAGAAAAACCAGACCTATCTGCGGCCGTTCGAAGGGATCCTGCCGATCCTCGAGCGCCAGCTGCGTGATGCCAGTGGCGAGTCCATTCGCCAGAAGCTGGAGAAGTATCTGGAGTTGGTGCCCTGCTCCACCTGCCACGGTCTGCGACTCAAGCCCGAGGCCCTGGCCGTTCGGGTTGGTCCCTACCGCATCCATGAGCTGACCAACAGCAGCGTCGGCGAGAGCCTGCGCCGCATTGAGGAGCTGATGGGGGTTGAGGGTCCGGCTTTGCTCAACGCCCGCCAAATTCAAATTGGTGATCTGGTGCTGCGGGAGATCCGCATGCGTCTGAAGTTCCTGCTGGACGTGGGCCTGGACTATCTGAGCCTGGATCGTCCGGCGATGACCCTCTCCGGTGGTGAGGCCCAGCGCATCCGGCTGGCCACCCAGATCGGTGCAGGTCTGACGGGCGTGCTCTACGTGCTCGATGAGCCCAGCATCGGTTTGCACCAACGCGACAACGACCGGCTGCTCAACACCCTGGTGAAGCTCAGGGATTTGGGCAACACCTTGATCGTGGTGGAGCACGACGAGGACACGATTCGCGCCGCTGACTACATCGTCGACATCGGCCCGGGCGCTGGGGTCCATGGCGGCAAGATCGTTGCCGAGGGCGACTTCGAAACGCTGCTCGCTGCTGAGGAGTCGTTGACCGGTGCCTATCTGAGTGGTCGGCGGGCTATTCCGACCCCCGCGGAGCGCCGCGCCAATGGTTCTCGCAAGCTCACGCTGGTGGGTTGTGCGCGCAACAACCTCAGCGGTTTTGACGTGGAGTTCCCCCTGGGCCGTTTGGTTTGTGTGACCGGGGTGAGCGGCAGCGGCAAGAGCACGATGGTCAACGAGCTCCTGCACCCCGCGCTGGAGCACAAGCTCGGCATGAAAGTCCCCTTCCCGGCTGGGGTCGAGGACCTCAAGGGCATTAAGGCGATCGACAAGGTGATCGTGATTGACCAATCACCGATTGGCCGCACGCCTCGCTCCAACCCAGCGACCTACACCGGAGCGTTTGATCCGATCCGTCAGGTCTTTGCCGCGACGGTCGAGGCCAAGGCTCGCGGCTACGCCGTCGGTCAGTTCAGCTTCAACGTCAAGGGCGGTCGCTGCGAAGCCTGCAGCGGCCAGGGCGTGAATGTCATTGAGATGAACTTCTTGCCTGACGTCTACGTCCAGTGCGACGTCTGCAAGGGTGCTCGCTACAACCGCGAGAC
>NZ_JAFMKL010000047.1:0-12847 GCF_017852955.1 Vulcanococcus sp. DEBay_Sum22DG08_74 | reverse complement strand
CGCGACGCTTCTGTTGACGGACTCCGGTGGACTGCAGGAGGAAGCTCCGGCCTTGGGTAAACCTGTCCTGGTGCTGCGGCGCACCACCGAGCGGCCCGAGGCCGTGGATGCCGGCACCGCCAAGCTGATCGGCACGGATTCCGCTGACATTCTCCGGGAGGCTTCGCTGCTGCTGGATGACGCCGAGGCCTACGAAGAGATGTCCAGGGCGCACAACCCCTTCGGGGATGGCCAGGCCAGCACGCGCATCCTGGAGGCCTGCCGCAGCTTCCTCAACGAGCGCCGCCATGCGGCGGCTGAGGCGCAGGTTTAGTTCGAATCGCCTTTGCGCTTTGCCCAGGGGGGCAGGTCGATAAAGACCCGTGTCCCGGGCTTGATGCCGTCAAGGATTTGGGTGTTGCGGCCGCTACTGGCTCCGAGGGTCACGGCTTGGAACTTGGGCTGGTTGCCCGGGCCCACCAGCAGCACCCCAGGCTTACCCCGCTCGGTCACGACCGCCACCGTCGGCACCAGCGTCCGCGGTGGGAGGTTCCCGGTATTGAAGTCGATGTCGGCGGTCATGCCGATGCGCAGTTCAGGCGCCGGCTCGACGAACTTCAGGGTGACCTCAAAGGAGGTGACGTTGTTGAGCTTGGCCGCGCGCGGAGCGATCTGACGGACCTGGGCCTTGAAGCGACGGTCCGGGAAGGCATCGACGCGCACCGAGCCGGTTTGCCCGAGCTTGATCCGGCCGATGTCGCTTTCTGGCACCTTGGCCACGGCCTCGAGGCCCTGGGCTAACTCGACGATGGAGGAGCTGCTGGCACCGGCGGAGGCGGAGGCCGAGGTGGTGGGCGTCACGTAGGCCCCAGGGTCGGCAAACCGCGCGGTGATGGTTCCGGCAAAGGGAGCGCGGACGACCAATTCACTGCGCTCCATCTCGCGCTGCTCCAGCCGCTGTTGGGCAGCCTCGACGGCGGCGCGGTCGACGAGGTAGGCCGCCTTGGCGCTGTTGTAGTTGTCCTGGCTAATGGCGCCGTTGCGCACCAGGTTTTCCCGGCGTTGCAGTTCGCTCTGGCTACGCGCCTGTTGGGCTTTGGCCGATTGCAGTTGGGCGGAGAGCTCCTCGAGCCGGTCCTGAAGGTCACCCCCATCCATCAGGGCCAGGGCCTGGCCGGCTTTGACGCTGTCGCCCTCTTCCACATAAAGGGTCTTGAGTACCCCTTGGCGTTTGGGGCTGACGTTGACCAGGCGGAAGGCCTCCAGTTCGCCACTGGCCGTGATCAGGCCCGGCAGGGAGCCTTCCTCGGCGACGGAGGTGTAAGTGTTGAGGCTGCGGGCTTGCTTGGCGCTGCGGCTGAGGTTGAGCGCCGTTGCTCCACCGGCAATCAAAACGGTCCCGGCCAGGGCGGCGGCCCAGAAGCGACGACGGGCCAGCCAGGGGCGATCAGCCGCCAGTCTCTTCAGGCTCAAGGTGTTGCCTTGCAGCCAGGTCGCAACAGGTTGTTTTCGACGACGGTCTTGGAGCATCGCGTTGACCTGCCTGGCTCCCGGTGTCACCCCAGTCTTCCTGGTGGCGGGCAGCGGGCGGGGGTTCGGTCAGGGAGGGATCACCGCCATCGAGGGCAAACCGTAGATTCCATCGATGCTTAAAGCCGGAATCGTGGGGCTGCCCAATGTGGGCAAGTCGACCCTGTTCAACGCCTTGGTGGCCAATGCTCAAGCGGAAGCCGCCAACTATCCCTTTTGCACGATTGAGCCGAACTCCGGTGTGGTGGCGGTTCCTGATCCCCGCCTGCAGCAGCTTTCGGATCTGAGCAAGAGCAAGGAACTGATCCCGACGCGGGTGGAGTTTGTCGATATCGCCGGCCTGGTGAAGGGCGCCAGCCAAGGGGAAGGACTGGGCAACAAATTTCTGGCCAACATCCGGGAGGTGGACGCCATCGTCCACGTCGTGCGTTGCTTCGAGGACGACGACGTGATCCACGTGAGTGGGTCGGTTGGACCCGCCCGCGATGCCGAGGTGATCAACCTGGAGCTGGGCCTGGCGGACCTGTCCCAGGTGGAGAAACGCCGCGAGCGTCTGAAAAAGCAAGCGCGCACCAGCAAAGAAGCCCAGGCGGAAGACGAGGCGCTTGAGCGCATCCAGGCGGTGCTGGAGCAGGGCGGTGCCGCCCGCAGCGTCAGCCTCACAGAGGAAGAGGCCGCGATGATCAAGCCCCTGGGCTTGCTGACGGCCAAGCCAATCATCTACGCCACCAACGTCAGCGAAGACGACCTCTCCAGTGGCAATGCCTACTGCGAGGAAGTCGCGGTCTTGGCGGAGAAAGAGGGCGCAGGAACCGTGCGTATCTCCGCGCAGGTGGAGGCGGAACTGATTGAGCTGCCGGAAGAGGATCGTGCTGAATTCCTGGAAGGCCTGGGTGTTGAAGAGGGTGGTCTGCAGAGCCTGATCCGGGCCACCTACAGCCTGCTGGGCCTGCGCACCTATTTCACGACGGGTGAAAAGGAAACCCGTGCTTGGACGATCAAAGCCGGCATGACCGCTCCCCAGGCCGCTGGTGTGATTCACACCGACTTCGAGCGCGGCTTTATTCGGGCCCAGACCATTGGCTACAAGCAGTTGCTTGAAGCGGGTTCACTCTCTGAAGCCCGTAATAAAGGTTGGCTGCGCGCTGAAGGGAAGGAGTACGTCGTTGAAGAAGGCGATGTGATGGAGTTTCTCTTCAACGTGTAAGTCGAGCCGTTAGCGAATCAGATTCATCCCAAGAAAACCGCGGCCCAGACCTGAGCTGCGGTCCTGCAGATAGGTCAGGGCGATTTCAAAATCCATCAGCCCGGCCTCTTCGATGGTCTCCCGGCTGAGCTTGCCCTCGCTTTGCGCGGCGTAGTTGGCGTAGATCTCTTCTTTGCGCGCACCAAGGAAGCTCACCACTTCCTGAACGACAAAGTTTGCCCACTCGTTTTTGTCTTTCGCGCTGACGGCGGCGGGGCCTGGCATGGGCGGCGGAGGCGCAGTCCCACCAGTTTGGGGGCTTCAGCGCTGCCCCAGCAGCTCATCCCAACTCAGCCCATCGTTCTGGAGAGTTCGAGCGGGAATGGTGAAGGTGCTCTCCGGCCATTCCGGCCACAGCGCGCGGGTCTCGTGATCCGGGGTGATGACCACGGGGAGGGTGGCTTCCATTCAGGCCGAGATGGCTTCGCGCCCCTCAGAGTGCCTGTTCTGACTGGATTCCGTTGCGCTCTAGGCCACCGGCGGCTGTGCTCAAGCCGACAGCTTTTAGCCTGGCCTCCTGAGGATGGAGCACGTTGTCTTTCCAGCAGTTGCAGCAGTTTTTTGTGCGGGTTCAGGCTGAGCCAGCACTGCGGCAAGCGCTGGAGGAGGCGATGACGGCCGACGATGTCGCCCGCCTGGCCCAGGACCTGGGCTTTGAGGTCTCTGGCAGTGACATCCTGCGCTTCTCGGGGCAATCGGCAGCAGGTGTGAGGGTGACCCGCATTGACCATCCGGGGGAATACCCGGGGCGCTACGTCTAGGCCTTCGTCCTCGAGAGATCAGTCATCCAGGCGCGGCCGATGTTGCCGGTTGCGTTTGACATCACCTCGCATTTTTTTACTGTCCAGACGCCGGCGAGTGGCTGCTTTCGAGGGCTTGGTGGCGCGGCGTGGTTTGGGGTCTGGCTTCAGGGCCTCGCGCAGCACCGCGGCCATCTTTTCAAGGGCGAGGCAGCGGTTTTTGTACTGGGAACGGTGCTCGGAGGCCTGAATGCTGAGCACGCTCGAGCCTTTCAACTGCGGCAGCCGTGCCTGCAGTCGTTGTTTCTGAAATGGTCCAAGAACTGAGCAGGCTTCGATGTCAAAACTGAGCTCGACAGCCGTTTCCAGCTTGTTGACGTTTTGTCCGCCCGGGCCAGCGCTGCGGCGAAAGGACCAGGTCAAATCCGCCGCTGGAATGACCAGCCGTGGATGAATCACAAGCTCAAGGGCCACGGTTGGGAGCTAGTCCTCCTCCAGCCAGGCCCGGAAAGTCAGGGCGCGTAGGTGCTGGACCTGACGCAGGCGCCGTAGGCGATCGATCACGTAGTACGCCAAGCCGATGGCGATGGCGGCTCGGATGAAATACCAACTCAAGCCCCAGAGCAACACTCTGGTGAGGCTCAAGAAGGCAAACACCCAGAGCAAGATCCAGAGGGCCGAGAGCAGCAGTCGAATCAATGCGCTGTTGCGTCGCGTCATCGCTTCTTTGTTTTCTGCAATTCCCTCCGTAGGGTTTTTAGCAGAGTTCATTGGGGTGAATGCCTTCCAAGCCGCGCAATCGCATTGGTGAGGTGTATGGCCAGCTCACCGTTGTACGCGCGTCAGAGAAGCGCTCCAAGGCGGGCAATGCCTACTGGTGGTGTCGCTGCAGCTGCGGTCAGGAGCGCGAGGTGCCGAGCGACAAGCTCTCCCACAACCTCGCGCGCAAGAAGCCCACAGTTCAGGCCTGTGCGGCCTGCTCCCGTGAACTTCAAGTCGAGGCGGTCTGCGAGAAGAACGACCGTGAGGAGCGGCAACGGCGTCGTGAGGCTCTGGCCAACCGCCAGGCGCTCAAGGGCCTTGTCCCAGAGAGCTGGCTCGCCTTACCCCTGACCGATGCCCATGCCCGCGAGCAGGGTCAGGTGCTGTTTTTTCGTGGCACGCGCTGCCTGCGTGATCACTTGGCTCCCTATCGCATCAACGGAGGCTGCTTGGCCTGCTCTGGCCAGCGCCCCTCAGCGACTGTTCCAGCTGCGTTCTAGGGAGGCACGGACCTGCTCCGTGCTGGGCTCGGCGAGCTGCCGGCGGAAGGGCTGGGTGAGTCGCCAGAACTTGACCCCCGCGGCCAGGGCGAAGACGGCCCAGGGAACCAGCAGCCAGAGCTGATGCATCAGGTCCATGGGTGATCGGGCACGATCAGTCTCGCGGAAATGGCTCCTGATCTGGTGGACGAGGAACTGCGCTTTGTTCTGACGTTGCTGCTGCTCGCCATCCTTCCGGTGGGATTGCTTTTCTGGGCTTGGTTGCGGCTCTTGCCTTCCAAATCCAAGTAGCTGTTCCACAATGGCGTCAGCTCCAGGTCTGCCATGACGGCTCAGCCCTCCCCTGAAACCACCGGTGACGACCGTCAGGCCCACGATTTCGATCGCCAGAAGGAGCTGCACAAGCAGATCCGCAACGATCCCGATTACGACGATTGGGAGTACGGAACCGAGCCCCTGCCCCACGAGGCCTGGGCTGCAAAGAACGCCAAAGACAAGGCCTCTTAACCCACCCGCCGCTTCGAGCGGTTCTGCACCGGTCTGACCAGCAGCAAGCTCAGCGCACAGATCGCCGCTGTCGCGAACCACAGGCCCACGCCATGGCCATGGCCATCCAGCAAAACCCCCGCCAGCAGCGGTGCGGCGAAGGCACTGAGCGCGAAGCACTGAGAGAAGAGGGCCATCGCCAGGCCGCCGTGGCCACGGGGACTGAGCTCAATCACCGCCTCCGTGGCTGTCGGTAGGAAGGCGGCTTCGCCCAGGGCGATGATCGTGAGGGCGATGACCACCAGAACGAGGCCGGAGTGGCTCAGGGCTGAGACGGCCAGGAGCAGGGTCCCGCTGCTGAAGCAGATCAGGCTCAGCCCCAGGCCGGTCCCCACTGGCCGCAGGGCCATGGCTCGGCCAACGGGCCATTGGATCAACACCAGCAGACCCAGTTGCAGACCGATCAGGAGGGCGCTCAGGCTTTCTGTCTGGCCAGCTCGGTTCAGGCCGCCGCGGACCAGATCCAGCGGCAGTGCGCTCTGCATCAGCGCTGGGATGGAGGTGGCCACCACCGAGATGCCAAGCATCGGCACCAGGGCTGGCAGCCATTGCCGCAGGGGACGTTGCCCCTCCGCGTACTCGCTGGCCTTGGCGGCTTTGGGCAGGGGTTTGAGCAACAGCAGCGCCGCCAGAGCGAGGACCGCCGCGATGTCGATCCAGTAGACCCCGCGCAACAGCCCGGCGGCCGCGAGCAGCGAACCGCAGAGGGTTCCTGAGGCCACACCGAGGGCATCACTGCTGCGCACCAGGGCGTAGCCCTTCGCCGACGGCAGTGGGCTCGCGCACTGCGGCACAGCGAGTTCAACCGCTGGCCAGTAGAGGCCGCCGGCCATGCCGATGCAGACCTGGCCAGCGATGTAGCCCCCCATGCTGCTGGCCTGCAGCAGCAGAGCGTCACCGGCAAATCCACAGGCCGCCGCCATCAGCACCGGGGTCCCGCAACTGCGGCCCTGATCCAGGAGGGCTCCACTGATGAAGCGCCCAACGGTGCCAGCCAGGGCGGCGAGGGCCAAACCCAGGCCAATGGAGGCGGCATTGAAGCCCTGCTGGTGAAACACCATCGGGGTGAGATACAAAATCCCACCGGCGCCAAAACTCGCGACCAATCGAACACTGGCCAGTTCCCGGAGTGCCGGGGGAAACTGGTGCCACCAGCTCCAGCCTGTTGCCTGCATCCGTGGTTGAGCCAACCCGCTTGCGTCGCCGCCGTGCACTGACCAGCAGTCTGCTGGCTGGCGTTCTGTCCTTGGGCTCCCTGCTGGCTCCGCCACTGCGGGCCGCTGAGCAACTCGACATCCACCTGGAGGGGTTGGACCTGCCCCTCAACCTGGTGGAGCTGGAACGCTGGAGCCGTGATCCGTCCACGCGCGCTGGGGAGCTGGCGGTCTGGCTCAACCTGCTCGATCCCCAAAGCAAGCAGCAGTTGCATCAGCTGCTCAATGCCCCACTGGTGGAGGAGCGCAGCTTCACTCAACAGATGATGCGCAGTTGGGCGGGCCAGCGGGTCGCCGAAGAACTGGGCGTTTTGATCAGCACCGAGAACGGCAATGCCGGTCCGCTGGTTCTCAGCACCCTCAACACCTTGCTCAAAGAGCAGCGGCAGGTGACGGTGATCGAGCTGATGCGGGCACTGCCGGCCCAGCAGCTCACCATCAATCTCGATGGACTCCAGCAGCTCGCCCGCGGTTGGCAGCAGCAGTTGTTCGATCAGGAGCTGGCGCTCCAGGCCCTGCAGACCTTGCCGCTGCCGCAGGGGACCCCGCTGCTGCCGCTCGCCGATGGCGTGCTGCTGGATCAGCAATCCTCTGCGGCTGATCAGCCTCCCCAGCGCTGGCGTTTGCCGGTTCCCCATCGTCAGCAGCCCCTGGCGCTTGAGCTCTGGCCGGTCCCTGATGCCAAGACCTGGGTGTTGCTCATGCCTGGCTTGGGGGGCAGTACCGATCAGTTGCGCTGGTTGGCCCAGGCCCTGCATGAACGGGACTGGCCCGTGGTCCTGCTCGATCACCCCGGCAGCAACGAACTGGCGGTGCGGGAGTTGGTCCAGGGGCGACGTCTCCCCCCTGGAGCTGAGACCCTCCCCGGCCGGGTGCAAGACCTGCAGGCCGTGGTGGCCGCGGCGCAAATCGGGGGATTGTCGCAACTGGGGCAGCGGGTGGTCCTGATGGGTCACTCCCTGGCGGGGCTGACGAGCCTGTTGGCGGCAGGGCTGCGTCCGGAACCAGGACTGCAGCGCCGTTGCAAGCGATCCCTGGCGGATCTACCCCTGATCAACCTCTCGCGGCTGCTCCAGTGCCAGCTCCCCGAGGTGCCCCTGCCGCCGGCGCAACCGCTGGCCCAGCCGATTGCAGGGGTGGTGACCCTCAATGGTTTCGGCAGCCTGCTTTGGCCCCATCGGGGTCTGCGGGGCCTGGAGGCGCCCGTGTTGATGGTCGGCGGAAGCCTGGACTTGATTACGCCGCCGCTCAGTGAGCAGCTGCATCTGTTTTTGCCGGATCCCAATCCCCGCAGCCGTCTGGTGTTGTTGGAGGGGGCGAGTCATTTCTCCCCGGTTCGGATGCAGGCCGGAGGCGAGGCCCCCCTGTTCAAGTTCGGCGAGGAGTGGGTTGGTGTGGATCCCGCCCGGGTGCAGAACTTGATCTTGAGCTTGAGCAGTGAGTTTCTCTGGGGCCTCGATCAAGGGGGGCTGAAGCGGGACCTACCGCCCCAGCGCCGGCACGTTGGTGGTGTCAGTGCCTATGTGCTTGACCACGACCTGGCCAAGCTCTGGCAGGAACGCATCGAGGTCAGAACTTCACGCGTGGATCGAGTAGCGCCACCAGCAGGTCCACCAGCACGCTGACCGCCACCACCAGGCTGGCCACCACCACGACGATCCCCTGGACAACGGGGTAGTTGCGTTGGCTAATGGCCTCCTGCAGACGGAAGGCCACCCCAGGCCAGGAATAGGTGACCTCGATCAACAGGGCTCCACCGATCAAGGAGGCCACGGTGATCCCGGCGATGGTCAGGACCGGCAGCAGGGCGTTGGGCAGGGCATGGCGAAGCACGACCCGGCGTTCACTCAGGCCGCGGCTGCGGGCCGCTTCCACGTAGTCGGAATCCAAGGCCCGGCGCAGATTGAGGCGCAGGGCATTGGCGAAGATCCCGCTGAGCAGGATCCCCAAGGTGCTGGCGGGCAGCACGAGATGCCGGATCGCTCCCCAGAACTGCTGGCCGTTCCCCTGCAGCAGGCTGTCGAGCAGATAAAAGCCACTGCCATCCGGTGGGATCAAGGTGGCGGGGAAGCGTCCGCCGACCGGCAGCCATCCCAGCCAGACCGCGAAGACCAGCTGGACCATCATCGCCGCCCAAAACGGCGGCATGGCGTAGGTCCCAATCCCATAGAGCCGGGCGGAGAGATCGAGCTTCCCCTCGGGCCTGGCAATGCCACTGAAGCCAACGGCCAGGCCAACGACCGCAGCGATCAGCAGGGCCGTCAGGCCGAGCTCCAGGCTGGCGGGAAGACTGCGGGCAATCACCGCCGTCACAGGCTCTTGGTTGGTCAAGGAGGTCCCGAGCTGGCCGTGCAGCAGGTCGCTCAGGTACTGGCCGTACTGGACCGGAAGACTTTGATCGAGGCCCAGTTGTTGCCGGAGGGCTTCTCGAGCGCTTTGCGGTGCCCGCGGGCCAAGCAGGGCATCGATGGGATCGCCAGGGGCAACCCGAAGCAGGAGAAAGACCAGGCTCGCGATCAGCCAGAGCATCACCGGCACCAGGGCCAGGCGGCTCAGCAGGTAGCCCCAGAGGTGATGGCGTCGGCTCATCGCTTCACCGGCTCCAGCTGCTGCAGGATCACCCGACCGCTTCCATCGAACTCGGGCGCGCTGAGGTTTCGCTGCCCCCAGGCGCGCGCATTGACTTGCCAGAGCGGAACAAAGGAGGCCCCATCCGCCGCCTCCCGTTGAATCGTCAACAGGGTGGATTGGCGCGCCGCACCCGTACGGCTCTCACTGGCCTGGAGCTGCTGTTGCAGGCCTGGCCTGGTCCAGAAGCTACCGGAATCGACGCTGCTGCCTGAGAGGCATTGGTCGCCCTTGCTCCTGCGGCAGCCCAGTAGGGGTGCCAGGTAGGTGTCGGGGTCGGGGTAATCGCCAATCCAGTCGTAAATGATCATCGGGAAGACCCCCTGGGACAGCTGCCGGTAGGCGCTGGTGGACTCCACCCCTGTGATCTCCAGGCGCACGCAGTCTCCGAGGTCCCGGCGCAACTGGGCTTGCCAGGTCAGGGCAAAGAGACGATCCGAGGCATGGTTCGAGCGGAAGGTCAGCGGCAGCGTCAGCCGTTGCCCTGAGCAGTAGCCCTCTTGCCGGTAGAGGGCCCGAGCGGCCTTGGGGTCGTAGGCCGGCCAGCTGGGGGGGCTCGAGCCGGCCAGCGGTGGGGGCACCAGGGAGCGCAGGGGTTCGCTCATGTCAAAGCTGACCCGTTGGCTGATCAGCCGGCGATCCAGGCTGAGGGCCACCGCCTGCCGCAGCCTGCTGCGGTTGAAGGGAGGGCGTTGGCTGTTGAGGGCCATCAGGGCGATCTCGATCGCCGGCCCTTCTCCGCTCACCAGCTCACCGCGCGCCACGCGGGCATCGAGGGCCTGCTGCTGGTCACTCTCGAGGCCACTGGAGATCAGCAGGTCCACCTCTCCGCTGATGAGGGAGCCAAAGAGGGCAGTGGAGTTGCTCAGGGTGATGAGGTGGATCCCCGCGTTCTTGGCGGGCTCGCCCCAGTAGTCCGCAAAGGGGAGCAACTGCTGTTTGCGCGGGCTGAAGCTCACCAAGCGGTAGGGGCCCGTGCCGACAAAGCGGCCCGTCAAGGAGCGCTCGCCGTAGTCCCGGTAGGCCGTCGGGGAGACCGGGGTGAAGGTGATCGAACTCAGCAGCGCCGCCAGGGCGCGGTAGGGGCGCGTCAGGCGGACTTCGATCGCGTAGGGCCCAACGCTGCGGACGGATTCGATCCGATCATCCAGCAGATAACTGAGTTTCCCCAGGCGCCGAAAGCGGTTGAGGTTGAAGACCATCGCCTCGGCGTCGAAGCGGGTTCCGTCGTGGAACAGCACGCCTTGGCGCAGCGGAATCCGGGCGCTGAGTCCATCCGCACTGAATTGCGGCAGGGCCGTGGCCAGCCTGGGTTGGAGTTGCCCCTGGCGATCGGCGGCGTAGAGCGGGTCGCCGACGGCGCTCAGCAGTTGCGTTCCGGCCAGCAGATAGACGTCCACCGGGTCGACGGAGTCCAGGCTGCTCTTGTTGGCCACCACCAGCTGGCCAGCGGGATGGGGTGGTTGGCAGCCCATCAGCAGCTGCAGGGCCGGCAGCAAGGCGAGCAGGCCGGCAGCAGCGGGAAGGCGAGTGATGGGGCGCTTGGCTGAGCGCCCCTATTCAAGCCCTAAGACATCGATTTGCGGGGCTCGAGCTGTTGCAGGGAAATCTCAAACACCGGGCACCCATGGCGGGCCAGGGGCCAGCGCCGCACCCAGCAGCGGTCGTGGCTGTCATCGATTCCCACCACTTGATAGGTGTGGGAATCACTGATCAGGTTGACGCAATCGCCTTGATGGAAGGCGCGAGATGGGTTCATGGCCAACAGAGCAAAGAGGCCGAGGCTCAAACCAACTGACCCGCCAAGAATTCCGCCTTGTTTGCGCTCAAAACGTTTGAGGCGCTACAAAACTGCGCTTGGGTCAGGGGAACGGCACGAATCGATCCCCCAACTCTGGCCCAGGTGCCAGCTCCGCTGCCACTAGAGCGTGGGTAGGCAGGCGGCCACGGCTTTCACCTCTGGCAGGGCCTTGATGGCGGCGAGTGCCGCCGCGAAGTGCTGCTGCTTCACCTCATGGGTGATCACCACGATCTCGGCGTCGGCCGCATCCCCGGTGGTTTCGAACTGGACGATGGAGCGGATCGAGACCCCTTGCTCGCCAAAGCAGCTGCCAATGCGGCCGATCACTCCGGCTTCATCACCGGTTTGCAGACGCACGTAGTGACGCTGCAGGGTCTCGCCCGCATCCACCAGGGCGCAATTGCGCCAACGGCTGGCCGCCAGCAGCGGGTCGAGTCCGCCGCTGTTGCCGGTGGCCGCCCGGATCCCGGCAATGTTCAAGATGTCAGCCACCACGGCGGAGGCGGTGGGCCCGGATCCGGCTCCAGGGCCGTAGAACATCACACGACCCACCGGGTCGCCTTCCACCAGGATGGCGTTGTTCACGCCATGCACCCCGGCGAGGGGGTGATCCTTGGGCAGCAGGGTGGGGCTGACGCGTACATCCAGCTGCACGGTGCCATCGCTGGCGGTGCCCAGATTCTGGGCTTGGGCCACCAGTTTCACGACGTAGCCCAGTTGCTCGGCGTAGGTCACATCGCAGCCATCCAGGCGATCGATGCCTTCGGTTGGAATGGCCGCGCGCTCGATCGGTCCGCCGTAGGCCAGGCCCGAGAGGATGGCGATCTTGTCGGCGGCATCGCCACCACCCACATCGGCAGCGGGATCGGCCTCGGCATAGCCCAGCCGTTGGGCATCAGCGAGCACCTCGGCATAGGCCGCACCCTCATCGGCCATGCGGCTGAGGATGTAGTTGGTGGTGCCATTGATGATCCCGCTCACCCGTTGGATGCGGTTGCCCCCTAGGGATTGCTTGAGGGGTTCGATGATCGGGATCCCGCCGCCAACGGCGGCTTCGATCAGCACATAAACGCCTTGTTCGGCGGCCGCAGCCGCAATTTCTTCGCCATGGCGGGCAATGACCGCTTTGTTTGCGGTGACTACGGGTTTGCCAGCCGCAATCGCCGCCAGGATCAGGCTGCGGGCGGGCTCGAGGCCGCCCATGACCTCAACGACGATGTCGACCGCGGGGTCCTGGACCACCGCTTCAGGGTCGGTGCAGAGGATGTCGCTGGGGAGATCGATGGGCCGAGGGCGGTTCAGATCCCTTACGGCGACCCGTTTCAGCGCCAGTTCTCCCACCAGTGGATGGCGACCGTCAGGGGTCTGCAGGATTTCCGCAACGCCTGCTCCCACAGTGCCGAGCCCGAGCAAGCCGATGCCGATGGTCATCCTGACGCCGTTCCGAAACGACTGATCCTAGAAATCGACCTAGTCGGCTGAGCTGAGGGCGCTGGCTTGGGCCTGCATCATCTTGAAGATGTTGAGAAAGCCATTGGCCCGCGAGGGGGTCAGGCTGGCCTGCAGACCCGTTTCACTCAAGAAGGCCGGGTCAATGCCGGCGATGGCCGAGGGATCCAGGCCCTCGGTGCCCTCAATCAATAGAGCGAGGAGGCCTTTGGTGATGGCGGCATCGGAATCGCCCTGCCAGTGGAGTTTTCCATCCACGAGCTGACCGACCACGTACACCTGGGAGACGCAGCCCTTGACCTTGAAGACGTCGTTGCGGAACTCCTCCGGCAGGGGCTCCAACTTCTTGGCGAGCCAGAGCACGTATTCGTAGCGGCGCTTGGGGTCGGCCGTGCCTTTGAGGCGGTCAACGATTTGATCGAGCTTCTGGCTGCCGGTGGCCATTAACGGTT
>NZ_JAFMKL010000046.1:0-12877 GCF_017852955.1 Vulcanococcus sp. DEBay_Sum22DG08_74 | reverse complement strand
GGTCTTGAAAACCAGCGAAGTGAAAGCTTCCGTGGGTTCGAATCCCACCCCCTCCGCTTTTCCAACCAGCCTGAAGGACTCGCTCTTCCTGGCTGCCCAACGAGAGAAAACTCGCATCTTGCCGCCGTCACCAGGCCGTGCAAGTGAGATCAGACAATCTCAAGATTTCAGTCACGGGGGCCAACAGAGGCCGAGGCCGTGACAACCGCCGAAACCGCAACATCGGGCACACTTCTGAGCGGCCAGGCTCGCTTCGATGGTGTTCCAGCGAACACTCTCCCGTGCGCTACGAACCTGGCACCAGCGAATGCCGCGTCCTGATCAACAGCAAGGATCAGATCGAAACCATGCTCTTGACCTTGAGCAAGTTGGAGAACACCGAGGCCATTCGGGAGCAACTGCGCTCGGTCCACGCCCAACTGGAGGCGCTGCACGATCAGGTGCGTGAACAGCGCAGTTCCGTTCCTGCCTGAGCATTGCTCTAATCGAGGTAGACCTTCACCTCGGCCGCTGCCATGGCAGCTGTTCCCTCCGCCAGCCGACTGCTGATCCTGCTGAGCTTGCTCAGTGGGATCGGTGGAGCCAGCGCGGCCCAGGAGCTTGGCCTCATCCCGCAGCAACCCATCGAGCAGGCCGACAGCAGCCTGCAGCGCAATGGCTGGACGCCGCTGCGTGGACTCGCGCCAGAACCGATGGACCGGCAGCTCGCTGGCAACCGGCTCAAAAGCCTGAGTGCCTGCTCAGGGACTGGCCAGGGCTTTTGCCGCTACGACTACCAACGCGGAGCCGAAACCCTGGCGGTCATCACTGTTCCCGGTCCGGCGGCCCAAGGAGTGGTGCTGCAATGGTTTCAGGGGCGATGATGCCCCAGCGAGCGGACAGCACCTGTGTTTGAAAACGACAAGCGTCCAGCCTGGCTGAATTGGTTGTTCCTGGGGATCTTCCTGTACTCCAGCTGGCAGCTAGCTGGCTTCTGGTTCCAGCAACTGCACGGCGGTTGAGTCAGGACCGGTTCAGACGTTCGGAGACATCACCCGTGAGTTCGGGGGACTGCACGTCGAGGCGGCGCATGGCTCCGCCGCCGCCGAAGTTCAAACGCTTGAGTTCCACCCAGATCGGATAGGGGTTTCGGGCCAACTGGAAGGCGTAACTGCCTTCATCGAGGTTGGCGATGACCGTCCAGAGCGTCACCCAGCTGTCCTCCGCCTGACCGCCGGAGTAGTCCTCAGCCCCCGCCGGAACAGCGACGTTTTTCATCACGCCGTAGAGATTGGCCTCCGCCTCCGCGGCGGAGCTGGCCTTCGGCAGGGTGCTCAGGAAGGTCGAAGCCCGCACAAAGCGGGAGGCGGGATCGACATCACCAGGCAAGGGAAGGTCCCCGCCGAACGGGCGGTAACGCTTGAGATTGTTCAACTGCCAGGCCAGCGGCGGCTCATTGGTCATCACCCGCGTCTGGTTGCCCTGATGGACCACCATTCGCCCAGCGATGAACTCCACCACAGCCGAACGCCCGCTGCGGTCAGCCAAGGAGAGATGCAGCCCCCAATCGCGATCAAGAATGCGGTCCGAGACGACCTGAACCTGGGCTAACCCCGCGATCGCCTCCTCGACGGTGGCGAACTGATCCAGCACGAATTCCGCCATCCGCAGATTGGAGATAACGGGCTTGCCGCTGCTTGGCGAGCCGTAATCGCTACCCGAGAGGTAGAGGAGATTGACGTTGAGCCCCCGTTCATTCAGGCCATCGGCAAGCACCGTGCCGACACTCATCACCCCGACGCTGCCGTGCTTCACCCGCCAGCGCTTGGCGTTGGCCACCGAAGCGCTGACCAATCCACCAGCCTCCAGACCACGGGGCCGCAGCACCAGAGCCGCCTGGTCGTCGAGGTAGAGATCCATCGTCCGCCCCACAACCACGGCCTGACCGTTGCTGTTGGAGAGCACACGGCTACAGGACTGCGCGGCCTGCGGACTCAGGGCCCCCAGCAGCAGCAGCGCCAAGGGCCAAACACGGGAGGTCTTCATCGGGGCCAACCGATCGGAGCGGTCTCCACAGGATGAAGAGAACGGAGCCGGAGAACAACGCCTAACGGCGTTTAGGCGGAGCCACCACCGCCCGCACGAAGCGCACCAGTCCACCCAGCAAACACAACAGAGCCAGCAGAGCCAACCCGCCCAACAGCAGCACCCCCAGCAGTTGAAGCACCCCCATCAACAACTGAGAGAGGCCGCCAATCAGATGGGCCAGGGCCGTGCTCACGAGCAGCAGGCTGTCGAGATCAATCAGCTGCGGCAACTGGAGCAACAGCACCAGCAGGCCGACCCCGCCGGCCATCATCAAGAGCGCCTCCAGGATCAGCCGCGGACGGCGCTTGCCCTTGCGTTTGCGGAACACCGGACGCTGACGCTCTGCAGCGCCCGCTCGGCTTGCCACCACCCGCAAACGCCGTTGCCGTGTCATGACTCCAACTGGTGTCCAGCCCCGCGCATCCAGCGCTCAAATTCGATCAAGACCAACTCATTGGGGCAATCCACCAGGCTCAGGTCGCCCACCGTGCAATCCCCCTGGCCGCCGTGATGCAAAGAGATGTGGAAGTCAGGACCACTGAGACCACACACTTCCGGATCGCTGCGAACCACCACATCCAGGCTGGCGCCCAGCCGGGTGACACGACGACGCAATTCCGACCAGCTCAATGCGCTCATCGCAGTACTGCAAGTGTGGGGTGATTCAAATGGACGTCAACCGCCCTTGGCCGGCGGTGCCAGCTCGGGGGCAGTCTGCGGGGCGGGCTTCGGCGTCGGCAGCATGGCGATCAGGGCGGCGCTGATCGCGAAAGCCGCAACACCGGCCAGCGGAGCCGCAATGCGCCGCAGTAGGGGTTGGCGGTGGCGCAACTCCTTGCGAGCCAGGGGCACCAAGGGGGGGGCTTCAAACGGAAGCGCCAAACGGGCATCCAAACGGAGCTGATCGAGGCAGCGCACCAGGTCCGCGAGCTCGGCGTCATCCAACCGCAGGGTCAAGGGCGGCGTGTTGGGCTGGCTGCTGCGCAACTCCAGCTGGTGGCAGCCATCGCCTGGAGCAATCGCCACTGGGGCGTCTGCTTCCCCGAAGGCCTTGGGGACGCCACTGAGGAGATGGCGGGCGTAGGGAATCACAGCCGTGAGCAACGCCTGCAGGTGCTCGCGCTTGCCCTCCAGTTCGGTCTGGCCCGCCAGGCCCATCGTGAAGCCGGTGAGGATGCCAATGGTGCTGGAGTCCTGGCCAGCGGAGAGATCCGGCAAGCCCTCAACGATCAGGCGGCAGCTGGTCTGTTCGTAGCGCGTGGTGAGTTTCATCTCAGTGATCAAACAGCCGCATCAAGAAGGCTCGCCCGCAGGCGCTCAAAACCGCCCTCCCCAGCGCAGAGCGCCATGGATTGCACCAATTCACGGCTCAAGGCAGGACCCTCCTGGGGATCGAGCAGGCGCTGGACCCCGCCCCGCCGCGGGTTCAGGCGCTCCAGCACCAGCTCCCTCAGGCGGGAGCGAAAGAGATCCCAACGCTGGGCATTCAGATCCGGCGGCTCAGCGGAGGAGAGCAGGGTCCGCAGCATCGGGTAGAGCCGCTCGGAGAGGGCGGTGAGAATGCGAATCAAGGCATCCGTCTCCTCGGGCTTCAGCGAGGCCCGGCGGGTATTACGCCGCAGTGGATTGGTGCAGCGGCGTTTCCAGAGCTCAACGCGGTTGGGGAAGAGGTCCGTGAAACCCATCTCCTCACTCAGCCAGACCATCGCCTCACCGCCATTGAGATCCAGCGCCTCGGCGCAGAGGAGCATCAAATCCAGGCGCTCAATGCCGCGGCGGGACAACGGGGTTTGCACGCTCGCAGGGGCTTGGGCCATGGCTGCGATACTGCCAGCACTGGCGCTGATTCGTCGACCATGGGCAGCATCAATCTGCGTCAACTGGTCCGAGAGATTCCCGACTTTCCCCAGCCCGGGATCCTCTTTCGCGACATCATCCCGCTGATGCGCCAGCCGGACGCCTGGCAGGAAGTCATGCGCCAGCTCGGTGAGGTCTGCGACCGGCTTCAGCCCGATTTGATTGTTGGCATCGAATCCCGCGGCTTCATCGTCGGCACCGCCCTGGCCACCGCCAAGACCATTGGCTTCAGCCCGGTTCGCAAACCCGGCAAGTTGCCCGGTCAGGTCATCGGCGTCGACTACAGCCTCGAGTACGGCACGGACCGCCTCGAGATCGTCCCCGATGGTTTTGAGAACAACCCCCGGGTGCTGATCGTGGATGACCTGCTGGCCACCGGCGGCACTGCAGCGGCCTGCGCTGAGCTGGTTCAACAGGTGGGCGGTCAGCTGGTGGGTTTCTCCTTTGTGGTGGAACTGGCCGACCTCGGCGGTCAACGCAAACTCCCCTCAGGAGTGCCCGTGGACTCCCTGATCGTCTACTGAGGAGCTACAGATGCAGGTCCTGCCACTGCAGGACCTGATCGAGCTGCTCCAGGCTGATCAAGCCAAAGCGCCAGAGCACCACCGGCAGGGGAGCCTGCTCCAGTTGCGACTGCTTCAGCCCCAGCCCCAGGGCGTTCTCGCTTAAGCCCAGGCTGTTGCGCAGAAAGCGCAGCAGCTCCGGATGGGGGGCGGGTTGTGGCGAGGTGCAGATCACCATGCCGCCATCCTGATCAGGTCCGCCAGAGGCGGCAAGGTCCTTCGCTCATCGCCCGCAGGCTGAGCTGACGCATCCAGCCAAAGCGGCCGAGGGCCAGAAGCGCCAGACGGCGCACGGGCAGCAGCGGAGCAAACCGATTGGAGAACAGACGCACCAGGGCATCGGTGGCGAGCAGCACCAGGGCGATGTCGAGGACGCGGGAACGCCCGTAGGCCCCAGGAAGGGCGCTCGGCCGCAGACGGCCCGTGGCGCAGCGGCGGGCCAAGCGATGGAGCTGATCGACATCGCGCCAGCAGAGGTTCAGGCCCTGTCCGCCGACCGGGTGGCAGCGATGGGCCACCTCACCGATGGCAACCGTGCCGCGGCGGGCCAAGGGCCAGGCCAGCTCCAGAGCAACGGGGAAGGCCCGGGGTTGATCCAGCAGCACCTCGGCCTGCAGCTCCTCCGGCAGGGCGCCGCTGAGGGCATCGAGGAAGGCAACCGCATCGAGCTGCTCCAGCTGGCGCAGACGCGAAAGCGGCGCACTCCAAACCAGCTGGAACGCGTCTCCGCCCAAGGGAAGAACCGCAAAGGGCCCCTCCGGGCGAAACAGCTCCCAGGCCTGATCTGGGGCGGAGCCGCGCAGACGCACCTGCACCGTCAGACAGCCCTGTCGATAGGGCAGGGCCCATTGGCTAATGCCAGCAGCCTGGCGGGTGAGGGAGCGATGGCCATCGGCCGCCACCACCAAATCCACCCCCAGGGGAGAGGGCACCGGAGTCAGCCCAAGGCGCGAGTGGATCGACGTCTGGTGCTGCACCGCCCCCAGCAGCACCCCCATCAAATCTTGGTGCTGCAGGATCCAGCCCACGGGCTGATCGCCCCCAAGCCAAGGGAGATCAGCTGCTGTGAAGGGAACCTGCAGGTGCGTGGCCCGATCACAGAGTTCCAGGCGGCGAAAGGGCGCCAGGGCCGGCAGCAAGGCATCCCACAGTCCAAGCCGTTGCAACAAGCTCTGGCTGGAATGGGTCAGGGCGTAGGCCCGATTGCGTTCCCGCAATGCCGCAGCTGTGAGGGGATCGCAGAGCTCCACCTGCCAGCCCGCATCCGCCAGGGCCAAGGCGCTCAGCGTCCCGGTCGGACCGGCGCCATTCACCCGAGCGCGCAGGGTTTGGGGCGATGTGGCGCTGCGCTGGGGCACGGAAGAAACGGCACAAAAAAACCGCAGCACGATTCTGTGCTGCGGCCTCGTTGAGATGAATTAGGGAGCGATCAGCCCAGACCCAGCAGACCGTGGGTGAAGGACTCACCACCGAGGGCAATCTCAGTGGCCAGCAGGGCGATAAAGCCGAGCATGGCCATACGGCCGTTCAGCTTCTCGGCGCGGTCGTGGAAACCCCAGCCGCTCTCGACGTCCACCACTTCCATGCGGGGCTCGGTGGCGAAGGCGTTCAGACGACCGCCGTCCTCTTCGGTCACGGTGGCGCCGCGGATCACTGCGGGGGCGGAAGGATTGGCCTGGGTCATTGCGCTTCTCATCTGGACGTAACAGAACTGTAACGCAATATTGCGCGATGTAACAAGCCCCCGTTTGCCTGGCCTCAGCGCAGGCGCATCAGGCAGAGCTCCTCAAAGGCCGGACGCAGCAGAAAGGGGTACT
Organism: Vulcanococcus sp. DEBay_Sum22DG08_74; assembly: GCF_017852955.1. Taxonomy (NCBI): domain Bacteria; kingdom Bacillati; phylum Cyanobacteriota; class Cyanophyceae; order Synechococcales; family Synechococcaceae; genus Vulcanococcus; species Vulcanococcus sp. DEBay_Sum22DG08_74. The sequence goes on along the minus strand of NZ_JAFMKL010000046.1, from coordinate 6,573 downwards.
CACCAACCCAAAGCTTCAGCTGGGGCAGCCAGGCATCACTGAGGGCACCCACCCGAGAAAAGTCCTTGCGCTCACTCAGCACCAGACAACGAACGACCGCGCCACGGCGAATCTGCTTGTGCTTTTTGTCGTAGGGGAAGCGGATGCTGCCGAGGTAACCGTCCTCGTCCTCCAGCTCCAGGCAGAGCCAGGTGCGGCGGTTCTCAACGGTTTCCAGGCGCCCTTGCTTGTCGGTGGTCTCCTGGCGGCCCTCCACCAATTCCTTGGTGTACAGGTCAGCCACCTCCCCCTCGAAGATGGCGGCAGCTGGGTAGCGGCGGAGCGTCGCGTTCTTGCGGCTGGCCTCAACGATCGGCCCCCACAGCACATAGAGAAGGAAGATGAACCCCACCAACAGCAGGATCGGTGAGGCCTGGCTGTTGATGGCCACTCCTTGGCTGATCAACAGGCTGATCACCCCGCCGATCACCGAGATAAAGACCCGCTGCAGCAGCTTCTGGGGACTGCCACTGCAGAAGTTGAACTGAGGGCCAGTGGCCACCGCGGGGATCAGACGCGGCAGCTCACCGGAGCGAAGCGGGATGAGCATGCCGACAGTGTCTGCTGCTGGAGGGATTAGAGCAAGCGCTCCAGCCCGTAAACCAGGCCATCGAGCTGCCGGACCTTGCGGGCCGTCAGCAGGACGCCGGGCATGTAGGCCGACCGATCGATCGTGTCGTGGCGCAACGTATAGGTCTCGCCGGGCGCGCCAAACATCACCTCTTGATGGGCCACCAGGCCGGGTAGACGGATGGAGTGCAGCCGCAGGCCACTCTCCCGCTGGCCGCCACGGCATCCGGCCAAGGTTTCGTGCTCCTCCACCTGAAGCGGGTTGAAGCTCTTGCCGAGCTCCTCCATGAGCTCGGCGGTTTTGATGCAGGTGCCGCTCGGTGCATCAGCCTTGCGGTTGTGGTGCAGCTCGGTGAGCTCCGCAAAGTCATAGAAGCGGGCTGCCGCGGCTGCGGCCTGCTGCAGCAGCACCATGCCCACAGAAAAGTTGGGGATGACGGCACCGCCGACGGAGGCCTTGGCGGCGAATTGGGCCAGCTCGCCCAGCTGCTCAGGGCTGAGGCCCGTGGTGCCAATCACGGGATGGACGCCGTAGGCGATGGCGGCACGGGTGTGCTCGTAAACCACTGAAGGGTGCGTGAAATCCACCAAAACCGCCCCCTGACCCGGCCCGTCATTGCGGACGGCCTGACTGGCTTGGCAGAGGGTTCCTTCGAAATCAGAGGTGATCGCGACCTCCAGTTCACCGAGGCCGAGCTCCAGACCCACATCGGCCCCTTCCTTGCCTGGGGTGGTGTCCACCGCACCCACCAATTGGCAGTCGGGCGCCGCCACGACGGTCTTGATCACCTCCGCTCCCATCCGGCCCAAGGCGCCGGCCACCACAACGGAGATGGGCTTGCTGGCGGCAGCCTGGGTCATGGGGGAGCGCAAGACAATCGCCCGAGCCTATGTCGCCCCTTAACACGAGTCGCAGAGTCCAGAGAACCCCCCGAAACTCCTGTTACAGGAGGGAAGAACCCTCGCGCAGACAGCGCACTCCTTCGTAGGCTTCTTCACATTGCTCAATCAGCGCGAATGTTCACGCAGGTCCGCTCCGCCTCCCGCCGCGTCAGCCCTGCGGAGGTGAACGGCCGTGCCGTGATGAAGGCCGTCTACGTGGTGCTGGAGCCGCAGTACCAAAACGCGCTGACCCAGGCCGCCACCTCCCTGAACGACCAGAACGGTCCCCTGGCGGTTGATCTCAGCGGCTATTTGATTGAAGAGCTGCGCGATCCCCAGAACTATGCGGACTTCTGCGCGGACATCGCTGAAGCCGACGTTTTCATCGCCTCGCTGATCTTCATTGAGGATCTGGCCCAGAAGGTCGTCGATGCCGTCGCACCGCACCGCGACCGCCTCAAGGCGGCTGTGGTCTTCCCCTCCATGCCGGAGGTGATGCGCCTGAACAAGCTGGGCAGCTTCTCCATGGCCCAGCTTGGCCAGAGCAAGTCGGCCATCGCCGGCTTCATGAAAAAGCGCAAGGAGGCCGGCGGCGCTGGCTTCCAGGACGCGATGTTGAAGCTGCTCAACACCCTCCCGACGGTGTTGAAGTACCTGCCGGTGGAGAAGGCCCAGGACGCCCGCTCCTTCATGCTCAGCTTCCAGTACTGGCTGGGCGGAACCCCGGACAATCTCCGGAACTTCCTGTTGATGCTGGCGGACAAGTACGTCTTCCCCCGCAGCAGCGACAACCGCCCCGAGATCCAGGTGGCCGACCCCGAGGTCTTCCCCGATCTGGGGATCTGGCACCCCCTGGCCCCCTCGATGTTCGAGGACCTCAAGGAGTACCTCAACTGGAATGCCAGCCGCCAGGACCTGAGCGAGAAAGCGCGCAAGGGCCCCGTCATTGGCCTGGTGCTGCAACGCAGCCACATCGTCACCGGTGATGAAGCCCACTACGTGGCGGTCATCCAGGAGATGGAGTACCGCGGCGCGACGGTCATCCCCGTCTTCTGCGGCGGCCTGGACTTCACCAAACCGGTCAACGCCTTCTTCTATGACCCGCTGAACCCCGACCAGCCCCTGGTGGACGGCGTGGTCTCCCTGACTGGTTTCGCCCTGGTGGGCGGCCCGGCCCGTCAGGACCACCCCAAGGCCATTGAGGTGCTCAAGAAGCTCAATCGCCCCTACATGGTGGCGCTGCCTTTGGTCTTCCAAACCACCCAGGAGTGGGAAGAGAGCGACCTGGGTCTGCACCCGGTTCAGGTGGCCCTGCAGATCGCCATCCCCGAACTCGATGGCGCGATCGAGCCGATCGTGCTCTCCGGCCGCGACGACGCCACCGGCAAGGCCCACACCCTGCAGGACCGGGTGGATGCCATCGCTGAGCGAGCCATCCGTTGGGCTTCCCTGCGGGTCAAGCCGCGCCCTGAGAAGAAGCTGGCGATCACCGTCTTCAGCTTCCCCCCCGACAAGGGCAACGTCGGTACGGCGGCCTACCTCGATGTCTTCGGCTCCATCCACCGCGTGATGGAGGAGATGCGCGCGAAGGGCTACGACGTCAGTGGCCTGCCCCGCACCTCCAAGGAGTTGATGGAAGCGGTGCTCCAGGACCCCGAGGCCCTCGAGGGTGCACCGGAGCTGGCCATCGCCCACCGCATGAGCGTCGAGGAGTACGAGCGCCTCACCCCCTATTCCGAACGGCTGGAGGAGAACTGGGGCAAGCCCCCCGGCAACCTCAACAGCGACGGCACCAACCTGCTGATCTTTGGTCGCCACTTCGGCAACGTCTTTGTCGGCGTTCAGCCCACCTTTGGCTACGAGGGTGATCCGATGCGGCTGCTCTACTCCCGTAGTGCCAGCCCCCACCACGGCTTTGCCGCTTACTACACCTATCTCGAGAAGGTCTGGGGCGCCGACGCCGTCCTGCACTTCGGCACCCACGGCTCCCTGGAGTTCATGCCCGGAAAGCAGATGGGCATGAGCGAGACCTGTTACCCCGACTCGCTGATCGGCGCCCTGCCGAACCTCTACTACTACGCCGCCAACAACCCCTCGGAAGCCACCATCGCCAAACGGCGCGGCTACGCCGAGACCATCTCCTACCTGACCCCCCCTGCGGAGAACGCCGGCCTCTACAAGGGCCTCAAGGAGCTGGGTGAGCTGGTGGGCTCCTACCAGCAGCTGCGCGAAAGCTCCCGGGGTATCCAAATCGTCAACGCCGTTGTCGAGACCGCCCGTCAGTGCAACCTCGACAAGGACGTCGAGCTGCCCGAGGTGGATGCCTCTGAGCTGGACCTCGACGGACGCGATGGCGTGGTTGGCGCGGTCTACCGCCAGCTGATGGAGATCGAGAGCCGTCTGCTGCCCTGCGGTCTGCACACCATCGGCAAGCCCCCCACCGCCGAGGAGGCGATCGCCACCTTGGTGAACATCGCTGCACTGGAGCGCGAGGAAGAGGGCATTCGCTCCCTGCCTGGCCTGCTGGCCGAGAGCAAGGGCCGCACGATCGCCGAGGTCTACCAGGGCAACGACGACGGTGTGCTCGCCGATGTGGAGCTCAACCGCGTCATCACCGAGACCTCCCGTGCCGCCATCGGCGCCATGGTCAAGGCCGTGACCGGCAGCGACGGGCGAGTCACCCTGCGCCGCAACTTCGACTGGTTCTTCAACCTGCTGGAGCAATTCGGCTTCAAGCTCCCCAGCCCTTGGCTGAGTGCCTGCCGCAGCGCCGGATTCCCCGACGTGGACCAGGCCGAACTCGAGACCCTGTTCAAGTACCTGCAGTTCTGCCTCGAGCAGGTCTGCGCCGACCTTGAAATGGAGAGCCTGCTGAAGGCCCTCGACGGCGAGTACGTCCTGCCAGGACCCGGCGGCGATCCGATCCGCAACCCCAATGTGCTGCCCAGCGGCAAGAACCTGCACGCCCTCGACCCCCAGGCCATTCCCACCCGGGCAGCCGTCGCGGCAGCCAAGGTGGTGGTGGATCGCCTGATCGAGCGCCAGAAGGAAGAGCAGGGCACCTGGCCCGAAACGATCGCCTGCGTGCTCTGGGGCACCGACAACATCAAGACCTACGGCGAGTCCCTGGCCCAGATCCTTTGGTTCATTGGTGCCCGTCCTGTGCCCGATTCCCTGGGCCGGGTGAACAAGCTGGAGCTGATTCCGCTGGAAGACCTGGGCCGTCCCCGCGTCGATGTGGTGGTGAACTGCAGTGGCGTCTTCCGCGACCTGTTCATCAACCAAATGGCCTTGATCGACCAGGGCGTGAAGATGGCCGCCGAGGCCGATGAGCCCCTGGAGATGAACTTCGTGCGCAAGCACGCCCAGGAGCAAGCGGAAAAAGAAGGCATCTCCCTGCGGGATGCAGCCACCCGGGTGTTCTCGAACGCCAGCGGCAGCTACAGCTCCAACGTCAACCTGGCGGTGGAGAACAGCACCTGGGAAGAGGAGAACGAGCTGCAGGAGATGTACCTCTCCCGTAAGACCTTCGCCTTCAACGCCGATAACCCCGGCGAGATGAACCAGAAGCGTGAGGTGTTCGAGTCGGTCATGAAGACCGCCGATGTCACCTTCCAGAATCTGGATTCAGCGGAGATCTCCCTGACCGATGTCAGCCACTACTTCGATAGTGACCCCACCAAGCTGATCCAAGGCCTGCGGGACGACGGCAAGGCTCCCTCGAGCTACATCGCCGACACCACCACCGCCAATGCCCAGGTCCGCTCCTTGAGCGAGACGATCCGCCTGGATTCGCGCACGAAGCTGCTCAATCCCAAGTGGTACGAGGGCATGCTCGACTCCGGCTACGAGGGCGTGCGCGAGGTGGCCAAGCGCCTCAACTTCACCCTGGGCTGGAGTGCCACCAGTGGTTCCGTTGACAACTTCGTCTACGAGGAAGCCAACGAGACCTTCATCAACGATCCCGAGATGCGCAAGCGTCTGATGGATCTCAACCCCCACAGCTTCCGCCGCATCGTCGGAACGCTGCTGGAGGTCAATGGCCGGGGTTACTGGGAGACCTCCGACGAGAACATCGAGCAACTCCAGGAGATCTACCAGCAGATCGAGGACCGCATCGAAGGCGTCACCGAGTAATCCAGACGTCCCACGGATCTCTCAATGGCTGGTGGCCTCCACCAGCCTTTTTTGTGAATACGTTGGGTGGAAAGGATACGGGAACGAATTTGAGCTCTGCAGGCGTCATGAGTTTGAAATTCATCCTCAAGGATGATCCGCTGCTCCAAAAAGAGGTGAAGCAGTGCCAGAACCCTGCAGCGATCTGCGAGATGGCAAGAAAGCTGGGGATCAAGCTGACGCAGGCTGACTTACTTCGCATCGAAGCCCAGACCACACTGTGTTTGACCGATGAAGAACTCGAACGGTGGTTTGAAACCCCATATCACGAGCGCTTCCTAATCAGCCTGGAAGTCAAGCAACTGAATTTGGCGGCGAGATAAACGGGAATCAGCCGTACTCACTGGCAACTGGAACAGGATCGAAGGGCTCTGCCATATCAGGAGGCATGAGTTCGTCAAAGGTCAGATCGAGGGCGGCGATCAGGTCAGCAGCATCGGCATTGCCCTGATCATCAATCTGGATGTCGACAGGCGAATCGGGATCGAGATCGTTGATCTGCTCAGCGAGCAAGTTGAAGACCTCCTGCTCGATCGCGCCGTACTCATCAGCGGAAAGAGCATTGGCGGTGAGGTAGTCGTTGACCGCAAGGTCTAAGCCACTGGCAAATTCCGATTGCGAGAGGTCCCCATTGCCGTCGAGGTCGCCGGCGCTGTGCATACTCTCGAGGTAGCTGCTCACCAAATCCTCGACGGAGCTGACCGCAGACGAGTCAACGGCGATGGGCTCCACCAAAGTTTCGGCCCGATCAACAGAAGCGACAGCAAAGGCCACGTCCTCCGCCAGGCCTGTGGTGCCGTCGTCATAGGTCACAGTCATCTGGCCATAAACCTGAACGTCGCCATCGGCGGCTGCATAGGAAGCGCTATCGGCGTCGTACTCCAGGGCAATGGATTCGATGCCCCA
>NZ_JAFMKL010000156.1:0-2925 GCF_017852955.1 Vulcanococcus sp. DEBay_Sum22DG08_74 | reverse complement strand
TGGCTGGATCAGCTGAAGAACCAGCCGTAGCTGTGCAGGCCGATACCCAGCAGATTGACGCCGATGTAGCAAACGCAAATCACGACAAAGCCAGCCACCGCAACCAAGGCGGGACGACGTCCCTGCCAACCCCGGCTCAGGCGGGTGTGAAGGTAGGCGGCATAGACCAGCCAGCAGATCAAGGCCCAGGTTTCCTTGGGATCCCAGCTCCACCAGCTCCCCCAGGCTTCGTTGGCCCAGACGGCACCGCTGACGATGCCGACGGAGAGCAACAGAAAACCAACGGTGATCGTGCGATAGCTCAGGCTATCGAGCTGTTCACTGAGGGAGAGGGAGGCGCTGCTCAAGGCAAGATCCGCTGGAGCTCCGTCGGTGGCAAGCCTGGCTTGACGAAAGCCGCCACTGCCGATGGAGCTGCTGCGCAGTTCCAAGGCCTGCCCGCGGTCGGTGAAGAGCACCGCCATCGAGAGCAGCGAGCCGACCAAGAGGGCTGCATAACTGACCATGATCACGCTGACGTGCATCACCAGCCAGCTGGAGCGCAGGGCGGGCACCAGTGGTGCGGCCTGCTGCAGTTGATCCGGCAGGGCGAAGGAGGCGAAGGCCACGCAGCCCAGGCCCATGGGTGTGGCGGAGGCCGCCACGAGCGGTGAGCGATAGGTGCGCTCCACCAACAACTGGGTCAAGGTGCAAGCCCAGGCCAGGAAACAGAGGGACTCGTAGAGGTTGCTGATCGGAAAGTGGCCGGACTGCCACCAGCGCAGCACCAGTTGCGCTGTCAGAGCCAAGTTGGCCGTCGCCACCAGCAGGCGAACCACGGTGCTGCCCTGGCCTCCGCCACTGACGCTCCAAAAGGACAGGGGAAGGGCCAGGAGCAGCAGCGCAAAGGCAGCAAGACCAAGCGCAAGAACCGGATCGGTCACGAAACCGCTGACGAGATCAAAGATGGCGAACAGTCTGCCGCGCCAAAGGCAAGGTCAGCGGCTGGCCTTGCGAAGCAGCACAAGACCGCCACCAAGACCAATCAAGACCGGCAGCCAAGCGGCAAAGAAGGGGTAGAGGGTTCCCTTGATGCCGAGGGAGCTGAAGATGAACGACATCAGGTAGTAGCCAAAGATCAGCAAAACGCTGATGCCGAAGCCCTGACTGCGGCTGGTGCGGGAATTGGGGCGAACCCCAAGGCTGCTGCCGATCAAGCCAAAGACCAGGCAGATGGCCGGGAAGGCAAATTTTTCCTGGATCCGCACCCGCAGCCGCCGGGCTTCCTTTTGATCACCGGCTTGAACCAGAAGCGCCTCGGCGCGGCGCGCCTGGGCCACGGTCATCTGGGCCGCATCACTGGGCAGCATGCCCACATCCTGGGGAGCCCGGGTGAAGGGGTAGTAGTAACTGGTGTAGTTGGCTGAGGTGGTGAAGTTATTGGCCGCATCGATGTTGAGAATTCGGCCATTGCGGAACTCCCACATCGCCCTGTTCTCGTCCCAGACCGCAGTGTTGGCGGTTAAAACCTGCTGCTGATCCTCACGGGAGAAATCGAGCAGGGTGACGCCCTGCATCTCACCGTTTTTGAACTCCTTGGCATAGAAGAGCTGGGTCAGTCCCTCTCCGGCATTGCCACCGGGCTCCTTGGGTGTAATCCGGCCGAAGCGCGAATAGACAACGTTTTTGCCCGTCTGGGCGGAGAGGGCACGACCGAGGGCGTTATCGAGGACGTTGGAGGCCGAATAGTTGGCGCTTGGAACGATGACGTCGTTGAACACGAACGTCAGCAGCGTCATCAGGGCCGCCAGCACCAGGGCGGGGACGACCATGCGCCAGGTCTTCACGCCGATGCTGCGCAGGGCCGTGAGTTCGCTACTGCCCGAGAGGCGACTAAAGGCCAACAGGGTGGCCATCAGGGTGGCCATCGGGAAGGACAGCACCAAGAAGCCGGGCATGCGCAGGGCGAGGACCTTGCCAGCGGCCCAGAGCGGCAGGCCTGCCTCGGCCACCTTGCGGACCAACTCAAAGACGACACCCACCGAGAGGGAGACGGCCGTGAAGGCGGCGATGCCGAAGAGCAGTGGGCCGAGCATCTCGGCAAACAGCCAGCGATCCAGCAGAGGGAGGGTTCTCCACTGGCGTTGGAGCTTTTGAGACTGCCGGCGCAGGGGCTCGGTCCAGGTCGGTGCGATCGTCACAGCCGGAAGTCCTCCCCGAGGTAGTGGCGACGCACCAGGGGGTCATTCGCCATCTCACGGGAGGGGCCACTGGCCAAGATGCTTCCCTCCGTCAGGATGTAGGCGCGGTCGGTGATCGACAGGGTCTCACGAACGTTGTGATCCGTGATCAACACCCCCATGCCTCGATCCCGCAGTCCGGCGATCAATGTCTGAAGGTCGGCCACGGCCAGGGGATCGACACCTGCAAACGGTTCATCCAGCAGCAGATAGCGGGGACCGCTTTCGCCGACCGCCAGGGCTCGGGCCACTTCGCAGCGCCGGCGTTCACCGCCTGAGAGCTGATAACCGAGGCGGTGCTGAAAGGGCTTCAGGTGGAAATCCTGCACCAATTGCTCGACCCGATCACGGCGCTGTTCCTTGGGGGCTCCACTTTCCTGGAGGGCCAACATCAGGTTGTCCTGAACGCTCAGGCTGCGGAAGACACTCGCTTCCTGGGGGAGGTAGCCGATGCCCAAGCGGGCACGCTCCGGCATGGAGAAGTCGGCAACACAGGTCTCATCCATGGTCACGGCCCCTGAATCAGGGCGCAGCAGACCGGTCACCAAATTGAAGGTGGTGGTCTTACCTGCTCCGTTGGGGCCCAGTAACCCGACCACCTCTCCAGGATTGAGGTTGAGGCTGACCTCTTTCACCAAAGGTCGGCCGCCAATGGTCAAGGCGACGCGATCAAGGACCAGGCTCATGGCTTCGCGGGGCCCGAGCT
>NZ_JAFMKL010000045.1:0-12903 GCF_017852955.1 Vulcanococcus sp. DEBay_Sum22DG08_74 | reverse complement strand
CTTGCGGCACATCGACGTCTTCTGAGGCAAGGGCTTCAGCGTTGGCCTCGTGGTCCTCGTCGGTTGCCTCAACGACCTCCGCGTCCGCCTGCAAAGGCTCTGCAGCAGGTTCAGAAGCTTCTGCGGCGACGGGCTCTGTCTCGGTAGGTGAGTCGGTCTGCTCGGGTTCAGGAGCGATAGCTTCGGGTTTTTCCTGTTGGTCTTGCGGTGTGACCTTCGGTTCCGGCTCGACGGAAGCCGCAGGTTCCGCAAAGGCCAACGGCGCGAGAAGCAAGAGCGGTAGCCCAGCGTTGAGGCGCTGCTCAGCAGCCTGGACTTGGGTGAGGGGCAGGGTCTGATCCACCAGACCAGCGGATCTGGTGAGCATCCAGAGGGACTGGATCACTTGGGCCCACTGCCATTGGATCAGCGCCAGCACCGGGATGCAGAGCAGCAGAACCACCAGCCTGGGGCTGCTGGAGAGAGGGGACCAGGCCCAGGCCATGCCGGCGTGGCTGTCTGCCCACCAGGTCAGAGGAAGGAGCAGTGCTGCGCCCAGGGCAATGACGACCTTCAGAGGCAGGGCGGTCTGAAGGGCACTCAGACGAAACTGCTCTGGTCGGCGACCCCGCAGGGGCACCTGCAGGATCAGCACAGACCAGAGGTCGGGAGGAAGGCGCCAGAAGAGGACCGCGCTTCCCAGGGCGCCGATCGCCCAGGTCAGTAAGCGTTCAAAGCCGGGGAAGGGACCCGGGTCTGCCCCTGCAAACAGCAGGAATAGCAACAGGATTTCGAGCGGCAAGGCCGCGAGCCCCAGTAGCTGGAGCCACAGGAGCGGTTCGCGTCTTGCCGGATTCACGGTCAGTTGCTGAGGGTGCGTCGCTGCGTGACCAGTTTGAAGGATTCCACCCGGTCGCCCTCTTGCCAGTTGGCAAAACGATCACAGCCGATGCCGCATTCGAAGCCGGTGGCGACTTCTTTGACATCGTCCTTGCCGCGGCGCAGGGAGTCCAGGTCGCCCTCGAACACCTTTTCCTTGCCGCGCCAGACGCGGACCTTGCAGTTGCGCTGCAGTTTGCCGCTGGTGACGTAGCAACCCGCCACGGCGCTCTTGCCGATCGTGAAGACGGCCCGAACCTCGGTTTCGCCCAGGGGCTCTTCCACCAGTTCGGGTTCCAGCAGGCCTTCCATGGCCATCTGGATGTCCTCGAGCAGTTTGTAGATGACGTCGTAGTCACGAACATCCACGCCCGTGGCGTCAGCAGCACGCTTGGCGCCAGGCGCCATCGAGGTGTTGAAGCCGACGATGACAGCACCGGAAGCCGCCGCCAGGTCGACGTCGGTTTCGGTGACTTCGCCCGGTGCAGAGAGCAGCACGCGGACCTGAACCTCCTCTTGAGGCAGTTGTTCCAAGGACCCGAGGATTGCCTCGACGGAACCCTGAACGTCGGCCTTGAGGATGAGGTTGAGTTCCTTGAGTTCGCCTTCGCTGGCCTGACCCGACATGGAGGCCAGAGAGACCCGGCGGGAGGCCATCTGTTGGGCCAGACGGGTTGCGCGGGCTTCGGTGGCGCGGTCGCCGACCACCGCACGGGCCGTTTTTTCGTCGGTGTAGACCTCGAACTCGTCGCCCGCCGTCGGCACTTCGCTGAAGCCCAGGGCCTCAACGGCGTAGGAGGGGCCTGCTTCTTTGACGCGCTTGCCGTTGTCGTCGACCATGGCGCGCACCTTGCCCAGGATCGGACCAGCGGCCAGCACGTCGCCGGTGCGCAGGGTGCCGTTCTGGATCAGCAGGGTGGCCACAGGACCCTTCGCCTTGTCGAGGTGTGCCTCGATGACGGTGCCCCGGGCCATCCGGTCTGGGTTGGCCTGCAGGTCTTCCACTTCGGTGACCAGCAGGATCATCTCCAGCAGCTTCTCGATGTTCTCGCCCTTGATGGCGCTGACCGGCACCATCACGGTGTTGCCGCCCCAATCCTCAGCGACGAGTTCGTGGGAGGACAGCTCCTGTTTGACGCGATCCGGGGAGGCACCTTCTTTGTCGATCTTGTTGATCGCCACCACGATCGGCACCTTGGCGGCGCGGGCGTGGCTGATGGCTTCCAGGGTCTGGGGACGCACGCCGTCATCGGCGGCCACCACCAGCACGGCCACGTCAGTGACCTTGGTGCCACGGGCCCGCATGGCGGTGAAGGCTTCGTGGCCAGGGGTGTCGAGGAAGGTGATCTTCCGCTGCTCCCCGGCGTGGGGCACTTCGACTTGGTAGGCACCGATGTGCTGGGTGATGCCACCGGCTTCGCCAGCGGTGACCCGGGTTTTGCGGATCGAGTCCAGCAGGCTGGTCTTGCCGTGGTCCACGTGGCCCATGACCGTGACCACGGGCGGACGCCGGATCAGGTGAGCGAGATCGCTCTCTTCGATCATCTCGACGGTCTTGGCCGCCGCTTCCTCGACGTCGTCCTCGAGCACCGGAACGCCGAATTCCTGGGACACCGTCTCGATCGCTGAGAGATCGAGGGTTTGGGTCACCGTGGCGATGATGCCCTTGAAGAAGAGGCTCTTGATGATCTCGGAGCTCTCGACGCCCAGCTTGTCGGCCAGCTCCTGCACCGTGAGGTTGCCCTCCGGAACGATGAGCATTTCGGGCCGCTGTTGCTTGGCTTCCCGGGCGGCACGCAGCTCCATCGCGCGGCGGCGCTGACGCTGACGGGCGGTTTCCTTGCGGCGCTTGCGGGCCACAACGGTTGGCTTCGGCTGAGCGGAGCCAGCGCTGCGGGGTTTCGCCGGACGGGCGAGGGAGGCCTGCAGCACCACCGCATCGGTGTCACCGGCGTAGCCGCCGGTTTGTGCGGCCAGCGAGTCGTCGTTCTCGCCAATGATGTGAACGCGCTGGCGCTGCTTCTGGGGTGAGCGGCTGCGCAGTGCATCCAGACGCGCGCTGTCGTCCCAATCGGGGCGGCGGGGACGGCCGCCACCGGGCGGCATGGGTGCGCGGAAATTCGGGCGGCGAGGAGCCGACGGGGGAGTGGCTGAAGGACGGTTGGCGTCGCCTGCTCCAGGGGCTCCGGGGGCGCCGGCGGGTGCGCCAGGGGCGCCACCAGGACGCCGAGGCGGCGGTGCGCTGGGCCTTGCTCCAGGTTTCTGGAGCTGCATGAGCTCGCCAGGGGCCACCGGCTTGCGCATGCCAGGCATGCCGGGACGGGTCGGGGGCGCGGGGCGGTTCCCGCCGCCACCAGGACCGCTGACATCACGGCGAATGGGTTTGCCGACCAGCTCCACCTGAGGGCGGGCGGGTTTGGCGGGCTTGCCGCCCTGTCCCACCCGCGTGGGGGCGGGTGCGCCGGGGCGTGTGGGCATCCCTGGCCGCTGGCTCAGGGCCGGGCGGCCGGAGGGTGTGGCAGGACGGGCTCCGCCCTGGCCGCCCTGAGGACGGCTAACGAGCTGCGGGCGGCCACCGCCTGCAGCGGGGCGCGTGGGGGCGCCAGGACGCTGGGGGGGGCTACCTGCCGCAGGGCGCGACACAGGGGGCGCCGGCTTGCGGGCCGGGGGGGCGCCGGCTCCTGCCGGGGTCTTAGACACGATTGCCGGTGCAGGTCGGCTCGGGGCCGGGGCTGCGGGACGGCTGGGGGGAGCGCTGGCAGCGGGTTTGGCGGCAGGCTTGGCCGCTGCGGGACGAGCCGGAGGCGCTGACGGGGCCGCTGGACGGCTGGGGGGAGCACTGGCCGCAGGTTTGGCTGCGGGCTTGGCCGCTGCCGCAGGGCGGGCTGGGGGAGCGGATGGTGCGGCCGGGCGAGCTGGAGCGGACGGAGCGGCGGGCTTGGCTGCCTGGGGCTGGGGCCGAGGAGCAGGGGCCGCAGCAGCAGGTTTCGCCGGAGCAGGGCTGGCCGCTACCGGTTTGGCCGCTGCGGGTTTCGCAGGCGCTGCCGGTGCGGCAGGAGCGGCCTTCTTGACCGAGAGGATGGCTTTCTTGGGCTCGTCCACCGTCGGAGCGGCCTTGCTGCCATTCCCGCCACCTTTGATCAGGCTGCGGATTTTCGCTGCCTCGTCATCGCTGATGGAGCTGCTATGGCTCTTCGCTGCGATCGACAGTTTCTCGGCGGCATCGAGCACGTCCTTGTTCTCAAGGCCCAAGTCCTTGGACAGCTCGTAAATCCTGACTTTGCCGCTGCTGGTCATCAAGTGCTCCAAGTGGTCGGGGGCAACACGTGCCACCGGGCCATCACCCACAGTGAGGCCACTATTTATCTTGCCTCAGCGCCTGATAAGAGGTGGCATTCAGGCGCTGCGCCAAGGCCGCGTAGATGGAATCTGACACTTGGCACCGGAGTGCCTTCTGCAGACGTTTGCGGCGCTTGGCTTCCTCAAAACAGCTCTCGGTCGGACAGAGATAGGCCGATCGGCCCATCCCTTGGTCCAGAGCCATGCCGCCCTCGGCAAGGCGGATGACCCGTAGCAGGTGCTGGCGATCCAGCAGTGCACGGCAGGTCACACAACGCCTGAGGACGGGCTGTTGCTTCACCGGGCTCCTTCCTCGTCGGTCGTCTCTTCGACAGCCTCTTCGACTGCGTCTTCCGTTGCCACGGCTTCGGTGGCCTCAGCCTCAGCCACAGGCTCTTGCTCGTAGGCCGCTTCGTCGTACTGGGCCTGCTCGCCGTACTCCTCTTCGTCCTCGGGCAGGGGATAGAGCTCCCGCAGACGGGCGTCTTCCTCGGCACGCAGGGCGTGTTCTGCCTCCATCCGGGCTTCAGCTTCCGCCTGAAGCGCTTCCTCTTCCTGGCGCATGGAGATCAGTTCCGCGACCTTCTCGTCCTCAGAGGCCTGGTCGTACTCGGTGCTGTTCTTGATGTCGATCTTCCAGCCGGTCAGGCGAGCGGCGAGACGGACGTTCTGACCCTCACGGCCGATGGCCAGGCTGAGCTGATCGGGGGGCACCAGGACGTGGGCATGCTGCCCTTCGGGATCCACCAGTCGAACCGCTTCCACGCGGGCGGGGCTCAGGGAGTTGGCGATGTACTGGCCCGGGTCATGGGACCAGCGGATGACATCGATTTTTTCGCCACGCAGTTCGTTCACGACCTGCTGGATGCGAGAGCCGCGGGCGCCAATGCAGGCGCCGACAGGGTCCACTTCGCGCTCCACGCTGTCCACGGCCACCTTGGTGCGGGGACCGACCGAGCGGGAGGGGGGGTTGGCCTCACGGGCGACGGCAACGATGCGGACCGACCCCTCCTGGATCTCGGGCACTTCGTTCTCGAAGAGATAGACGACCAGACCGGCGTTGGCGCGGCTGACAAACAGTTGAGGTCCGCGGCGCGGAATCTCACTGACTTCCTTCAGGAAGACCTTGAAGGTGGCGTTGGCCCGGTAGTTGTCATTGGGCAGCTGGTCGCGGCGGGGGAGTTCGGCCTCCACTTCGGGGCGACCCAGTCCGCTGCTGACGGCCATGATCACGCTCTGTCGCTCGAAGCGAATCACGCGAGCGGTCAGGACGGGATCTTCCAGGTCGGCGAACTCCTCCTGGATCATGCGGCGCTGCTGGTCGCGCAGCTTCTGGGCCAGCACCTGTTTGGTGGTGGCGGCGGCCATGCGGCCGAAGTCTTCCTTCTCGGGGGTGACGTCCAGCACCACGGTGTCACCGGCCTGGGCGTCTTCCGCCACCTGCATCACTTCGGCCAGTGAGATTTGGTGGTCTTCGCTCTCGACCTCTTCAACGATGATTTTGGAGGCCAGTACCCGGTAGCCCTCTTCGTCGAGATCCAGGGCGACATCGAAGTTGGAGAAGTAGTCCTCCTCGAAGGGGTCCTCGCTAATCCCCAGATAAAGGGTGCGGCGGTAGCGCTCATAGCCCTTCAGCAGGGCTTCACGCAGGGCCGCTTCCACCACCGCAGGGGGCAGTTTTTTCTCTTCGCTGATGTCCTCGATCAGGTTGGAGAGACCGGGGAGCAGGACCAGTGCCATGGCAGGTGGTTGGGTGCGGGATTGGAGAGGGGAAAGGAGGGGTTAGGCCTCTTTGGGAGTCACCAGCTTCACGCTGATCACATCGGGGCGCGGGATTCGAACCGTGCGTCCCCGGACGTTGAGGAGAACGTTCTCCTCATCGCGTTCGAGCAAGAGGCCCTCACGCTCGTTGTCGCCCCCGGATTTGGTGTCGCGGTAGCGGATCGAAACCGGGAATCCGCGGAAGCTGCGGAAGTCTCGGTCGTCGCTCAGCTGCTCGCTGACGCCCGGACTGCTGACTTCCAGGACATAGGGGTCCTGCAGCAGCCCGCTGTTCTCGATGGCGTCGCCCAGCACTCCGCTGAAGCTGGCGCAGTTGTCCAGGCTCACGTCTCCGCCATCGGCCAGACGCAGCTGGACCAGCAACGTCATCGGAATTCGATGGGTGAGCAGTTCAAGGCCGCAGACCTGGAATCCAGCGCCCTCCGCCGCCTGGCTAGCCAGGGTTTGGAGGTCAGGGTGCAGGGGATGCGGCAAAGCCTGGATCGTGAACAGGGGAACGGGCGACCCGTCCGGCACCTGCAGTGATCTGCTGTCTGGCTGTCCAGCTGCTCCCGAGGAGTCAGCGCTGTTCAGTCAGAGGTGCCCGCCGGGCACAACACAACAGTACGTGATCGGCCTTGGAGCGTCAGGCCCCCATGCTGCCGAGATCGACAGCAGGTGGCTCCATGTAGGCATCCCCAGGTTGGGCCTCGCCCCGCAAGCTGGGGTCCTGGTTGAGGCACTGCGACTTTTGTTCGTCTGTGCGCAGGAACTGGCAAACCCGGGCGTAGAGCTTGGAGCGGGTGGAGGGCTTGCCTTGGCTGAAGTGCACCTGATCCAGGCCGCCGACTAAGCCCTGAATCTCCACTTGGCAGAGAGCGCAGCGTTGACGGGTGCCCGGGGGGATAGCGGCCATGCCAGCTCGGTCAAGAACGGGCAACTTAGGGCCATTGATCTGCTCGGTTGGTGTGCCTGGCCTCCTTCAGTTGAGTGATCCGCACCTCCTGGCAGACCCTCGGGGGCACTGCCGAGGTCGTCCCTCTCTGGCGTCCTTGCGCCACGGCCTGCGGCAGGCCCTGTCCCAGATCGATCAGCCCCCGGATCTGCTGCTGATCACAGGGGACCTCTGCCAGGACGAAAGCTGGGGCGGGTATCGCCGCCTGCAGGAGGTCCTGGAGGACGTTGAACCCCTGAGGGAGGTTCCCCTGGCCTTGACCCCGGGCAACCACGACCATCCGGCCCTGATGCGATCGGCCTTGGGACGTCGCGCTGTGATTGCCCCGGCGGCCCTGGACCTCGGCGACTGGACGCTGCTGTTGCTCTCGAGTCACCGCAGTGGCGCCGTTGCTGGCTTCCTTGACCCCAGGCAGCTGGCTTGGCTCGAGCGCCAGCTGGAGCTGGCCGATCAGCCCGTGGTGCTGGCTTTGCACCATCCCCCGGTGCCCATTGGTGATTCAGGCTTGGATCCGATCGCTCTGCAGGATCCAGGCCCGTTTCTTCGCTGCCTCCAGCGGGCCCCAGCCCTCAAAGCCGTTCTCTTCGGCCATGTCCACCAGCATTGGCAGGGCGAACTGCCCCGCAGCGGCGCTGGGGCTCCAATATCCCTTTGGGCCTGTCCCTCCTCGTTGGCGTCGTTTGCGGCTGTTCAACCCTGTCCGTTGGGGCGGCCTGACTGGCCGGGGGGGCGTTGGCTGACCTTGCAGCCCTCGGGCGAGGTGGCCTCGACCCTGCTGCGTTGGTCTCCCGTGGAATCTGCCTAGCCTTCAGTCCACTTGGGTGTGTTGCGGATCTTGGTGCGCGTTCTGCTGGCCCTGGTGTTGTTGCTGTCCGCTTGGTTTCCGGCGGCTCCAGCCTGGGCGGACTTTGGAAGCAACACCAACCACAGTTTTGTCTCTGCGGCGGTGAAACGGGTTGGGCCGGCGGTCGTGCGGATCGACACCGAGAGGACCGTCCCACGGATTGGTCTGGACCCTTCCTTTAGTGACCCGCTCCTGCGGGAGATGTTTGGCGATCAGATCCCCAATAGCCGCGAGCGCGGGCAGGGATCCGGAATCGTGATTGATGGTCAGGGCATGGTTCTCACGAACGCCCACGTCGTGGATGGCGCTGACCGGGTTGAGGTGACGCTGGCCAGTGGTCAAGAGCTGGAGGGCTCGGTGCTCGGAATCGATCCCGTGACCGATCTGGCGGTGGTGCGCATTGCCAAAACCCAGGGGTTGAAGTCCGCGCCACTGGGGGACTCCAGTGCCCTGGAGGTGGGGGATTGGGCCATCGCCTTAGGGACCCCCTATGGCTTGGAGCGCACCGTCACCCTGGGCATCGTCAGCAGCCTGCACCGCAACATCACCAGCCTGGGCTTCTCGGACAAGCGTCTGGAATTGATTCAGACCGATGCGGCGATCAATCCGGGCAATTCCGGTGGCCCACTGATTAATGCCAGCGGCGAGGTGATTGGGATCAACACCCTGGTGCGTTCGGGTCCGGGAGCCGGATTGGGTTTCGCGATCCCGATCAACCTGGCCAAGGGTGTTGCGGCCCAGCTGAGCCAAGGGGACTCCGTGGTGCACCCCTACCTGGGCCTACAGCTGGTGCCCCTCAATCCGAGGCTGGCTCGCGACAACAACGCTGACCCCAATGCCCTGCTCCAACTGCCCGAGCGGGACGGGGCACTGGTGCAACGGGTGATCCCGGATAGCCCTGCCGAACGGGCTGGCTTGCGCCGGGGAGATCTGGTGGTCCAGGCCGCGGATCAAGAGGTCAGCGATCCCGGGGAGCTGCTGCGTTTGGTGGAGGCCTCCCAGGTTGGTGATGTCCTGGCGATCCGCGTGTTGCGGGGCGAGGAACAGATCGATCTCTCGATCCGGCCTGAGGCGCTGCCGCATTCCTGAGGCCTGAGCTACGGTCACTGGCCAGTGAAAACGGCGTGATGGCGGATCTGCAGGACCAGATGAAACAGGCGGTGGCGGCTGCAGCCACCGAGCAGATCCAGAGCGGAATGGTGGTGGGCTTGGGCTCCGGTTCAACCGCTGCCCTGATGATTCAGGCCCTCGGCGCCAAGCTCAAAAGCGGAGAGCTGCGGGACATCGTTGGGGTGACCACCTCCTTCCAAGGTGAGGTGCTTGCTGCCGAGCTGGGTATCCCGCTGCAGAGCCTGAATGCCGTGGATCGGATCGATCTGGCCATCGATGGCGCCGATGAGGTGGATCCTTCGTTCCAGTTGATCAAGGGCGGCGGCGCCTGCCACGTCCAGGAGAAGCTGGTGGCGGTTCGTGCCAAGCGCTTCGTGGTGGTGGTGGATTCCACCAAGCTCGTGGACACCCTCAACCTGGGCTTTCTGCTGCCCGTGGAGGTGATGCCCGGTGCCTGGCGTCAGGTCCAGGGCCAGCTCAAGGAGATGGGGGGTGACGCCCAGCTCCGTATGGCAGTCAAAAAGGCTGGTCCCGTCGTGACGGACCAGGGCAACCTCGTGCTGGACGTCAAGTTCAGCGGTGGCATCGGCGATCCCGTCAGCCTGGAGAAGGAGATCAACAACCTCCCCGGCGTTCTGGAGAACGGTCTGTTCGTGAACATCACCGACCAGGTGCTGGTGGGCGAGATCAACGACGGTGTTGCCGGCGTCCGGGATCTGGTCAAGCGCTGAGCGCTTAGGCCAGGCGCCGGCGAACGGACTCTGCGTGGCTGTGGAGTCCCTCGCTGTCAGCCAGGGTGCCAACGGCAGCGCCGGTGGCCTCCAGGGCTTGCCGGTTGAATTGAATCAAGCTGGTGTGGCGCATGAAGGTCTCCACGCACAGCGCTCCGGCGAATCGGGCCGTACCCGAGGTCGGCAGGGTGTGGTTCGGGCCGGCCAGGTAATCGCCAACAGCCTCCGGGGTCCAGGCCCCCATGAAGATCGCCCCGGCCTGTTGGATCTGTTCGGCCAGGGGCTCAGGCTGCTCCACCTGCAGTTCCAGGTGTTCGGGGGCAAAGCGATCACTGAGCTGTGCCGCCTCATCCAGGTCTGAGCAGACCACGATCAAGCCCCAGTCGTTGAGGGCCTGACGGGTGATGGCGGCACGGGGGTGTCCCTCCAGTTGCTGCTCAATCGCGGCGGGGATGGCCCGTGCCAGTTCCTCGCTGGTGGTCAGAAGGATTGCTGCAGCGAGGGGGTCGTGCTCCGCCTGCGCCAGGAGATCGGCCGCGACGTGGTCAGGGTTGGCGCTGGCATCGGCGATCACCAGCACTTCACTGGGGCCAGCTAGTGAGTCAATGGCGACCCGGCCGTAGACCGCTTTTTTGGCCAGGGTCACATAGAGGTTGCCTGGACCGCTGATGACATCCACCCGGGGGATGGATTCCGTGCCGTAGGCCAGGGCTCCCACGGCCTGGGCACCTCCGACCCGATAGATCTCGTCGATTCCCGCTAGGTGGGCTGCCGCCAGCACGGTGCTGTTGATGCGGCCGTCGGGTCCGGGAGGGGTCACCATGACCACCCGCTTGACCCCCGCAACCTTGGCGGGCACTGCATTCATCAAAACGGTGCTGGGGTAGCTGGCGCGGCCCCCTGGGACATAGAGACCGGCCCGCTCCACCGGGCGCCAGCGGCGGCCCAGCCGCTCTCCGTGCTCTCCGGTGATGGCCAGGTCGTTGGGCAGTTGGCGCTGGTGGAAGTCCAGGATCCGGCGGTGGGCCAGGGCCAGGGCCTCCTGCAGCTCAGGGGAGGTGGCGGCCCAGGCCGCTTCGATCTCCTCCTTGGGAACGCGCAAAGGATCCGGGCGGACCCCATCAAAACGCTCGGTCAGTTCAAAGAGGGCGGCATCGCCCTGCTGTTGCACCTGCTCGAGGATTCCCTCAACCCGTTGGGCGACCTCTCGGCTTTGGCCGCTACCGGTGCGCTCGGCGATGGCCTCGAGCCGTTGACCGGCCTGCTCGGCATCGCGCAGCAGCTCGATCTGCAGCGGTGCGATCGACTCGGCACGGCTTGGAGGGGAGCTGGCGGTCACGAAACCGTGGTGCGGCGGTGATTGTTCAAGCTAGTTGCTCAGCCTTTTGGGAGGGTCGCAAGCCAGGGGGTAAGCTTGTCGACTGCCGAATCAGCGCCTTTTCCGTCTGTGGCCAATAACAAGTCGTCGAAGAAACGCATTGAGGTTGCCGAGCGCAATCGTCTGCACAACCGCACCTACAAGTCTGCGGTCCGCACCCTGATGAAGCGTTGCTTCGCCGCTTGCACCGCCTACAGCCAGGAGCCCGGCGATGCAGCCAAGCAGGCTGTCCAGTCGAGCCTGAGCGCTGCCTTCAGCAAGATCGACAAGGCCGTCAAGGTCGGCGTGCTGCACCGCAACAACGGTGCCCACCAGAAATCTCGCCTGAGCGCTGCTGTCAAGAGCGCCATCGAGCCCGCAGCGAAGGCCTGATTTTTTAGGTTGGATCCAGGTGAACCTTGGATCCATGGCAGCTGCCGTCGCTCTCGAGAGCCTTCCGGCTCCTTTGATTGACAGCCACTGCCACATCGTCTTTCGAAATTTCGACGAAGACTTGGAGGAGGTTGCTCAACGCTGGCGTGATGCCGGTGTGGGGCGCCTCCTTCACGCATGTGTGGAGCCTTCTGAGATTCCGGCGATTCGAGCGCTGGCCGATCGCTTCCCCGAGCTTCGCTACTCCGTTGGCGTTCATCCTCTGGATCCGGAGCATTGGGCTTCCAACACGCAGCAGGTGTTGCGCGAGGCGGCTCAAGCTGACCCCAGGGTCGTGGCGATCGGCGAGCTCGGTTTGGATCTGTTCCGCGACAACAATCTCGAGCAACAGCTGGCGATGCTCCGGCCCCAGCTGGATCTGGCGGTGGAGCTGGATCTGCCCGTGATCATTCACTGCCGCGATGCCGCTGAACCGATGCTTGCCGAGTTGCGCGAGCGTGCTGAGCGGGGTGCCTGCCCTAAGGGCGTGATGCACTGCTGGAGCGGCACTCCCGAGGAAATGCAGGGGTTCCTCGAGTTGGGGCTCTACATCAGCTTTAGCGGCAATGTGACCTTCCCGAAGGCCACCGACACCCATGCCTGCGCCCAAGCGGTTCCCGCGGACCGATACCTCGTGGAGACCGACTGCCCGTTCTTGGCGCCCGTGCCGCGACGGGGCAAGCGCAACGAGCCTTCCTATGTGAT
This sequence comes from Vulcanococcus sp. DEBay_Sum22DG08_74, assembly GCF_017852955.1. Classification (NCBI taxonomy): domain Bacteria; kingdom Bacillati; phylum Cyanobacteriota; class Cyanophyceae; order Synechococcales; family Synechococcaceae; genus Vulcanococcus; species Vulcanococcus sp. DEBay_Sum22DG08_74. Next base: position 811 of record NZ_JAFMKL010000045.1, on the reverse strand, counting down.
GGCTGTGGCGGAGCGAGTGGCAGTCCTGCGCCAGGAGCCGCTGCAGACCGTTGCCTTACAGAGCACCCGCAACGCCTGTGCACTGTTTGGACCCGCTCTTCACAATGTATGATGTTTCATTGGCCTGGCAGCGAGTCGTGATTTATCCGTGCTCGTTGCAGCCCGAAAGCGCTCGCCAGGGATCTGGTGAGTTAGCCCATGACCAGTGGTGCGTTGTCTTTCCGGTGCGAGTTGTCGTTCCCTGCGGTGTTCAAGCGATCTGAATAGGCGCCCCAGCTGGCCAGTCGCTCCCGAGAGGGACGGCTGGCTCTGTCGTCTGTGTGGTGATGTCGCGCTGACATCCCCCTTCGTCTTGATCTCCGCCTGGTTCTGAAACTGCTGTCCAGGCCCTCCGTTCCGTTTCACCCGTTCCTGCAGGTTCACCGCATGAGCAGCGCGATTCAGGTCGCCAAGACCGCCACTTACCTCCCCGACCTGGTGGAGGTGCAGCGCGCGAGCTTCAAATGGTTTCTGGAGAAGGGCCTGATCGAGGAGCTGGAGAGCTTCTCCCCGATCACCGACTACACCGGCAAGCTTGAGCTGCACTTCATCGGTAGCGAGTACCGCCTGAAGCGCCCTCGCCACGACGTGGAAGAGGCCAAGCGCCGTGACGCGACCTTCGCGTCCCAGATGTATGTGACCTGCCGCCTGGTCAACAAGGAGACCGGCGAAATCAAGGAGCAGGAAGTGTTCATCGGGGAACTGCCCCTGATGACCGAGCGCGGCACGTTCATCATCAACGGCGCCGAGCGCGTGATCGTGAACCAGATCG
>NZ_JAFMKL010000044.1:0-12940 GCF_017852955.1 Vulcanococcus sp. DEBay_Sum22DG08_74 | reverse complement strand
TCTCCTTGAGATAGCTGGTGTCGGGCATCACGACGTTCACGCCGTGCATGCCATCACTGGGGAAGGCCAGGCCGGCATCCACGAGCATGATGTCGTCGCCGTACTCGAACACACAGGTGTTCTTGCCGATCTCGTGCAGGCCACCGAGGGGGATCACCCGCAGGTGGGGCTGCTTGGCGGCGCCGTTACGGCCAGGGGTTTGAGAAGTCATTCAGAAAAGGGGAGGCGGCTCAGCCGCACGGGGAACAAACGTTGAGAAAGGGGTTGCTCAGCAACAGGTCAGGTCGGCCTTGGCGTCAAGTGGGACGCAGGGCTGCCAGGACGGAGGTGAGTTGTTCGCGCACATCGCTCGATGCAGAAACCAAAGGAAGACGTGGGGCACCAACGGGCCAACCGCTCAGTTCCAAAGCCGCCTTCACGGGAATGGGATTGGTGGTGCAGAAGAGGGCCTTGCAGAGCGGAAGCAGTTGCTCATGCACGGCCAGGGCGGCACTGAGTTCTCCGGCCAGGAAGGCCTGGACCATGCGCTGGATCTGATCGCCTGCAATGTGGCTAGCCACGCTGACCACGCCAACGGCGCCGACGGCCATCATCGGCAGCGTCAGCGCATCGTCACCGCTGTAGATCGCCAGACGCTCGCCGCAGACCGCACGCAGGGCGCTGACCTCCTCAGTCGTGCCGCTCGCGGCCTTGAAGCTGACCACGTTCGGACAATCCATCAACCGTGCGGCGGTCTCTGGATTGAGGCTGCAACCGGTGCGGCCAGGAATGTTGTAAAGCATCAGTGGCGTCTGGGGCGCCGCCTGGGCCACGGCCCGGAAATGGGCCTCAAGGCCTTCCTGGGGAGGCTTGTTGTAGTAGGGCACGACGACCAGGGCGCCATCGGCACCGAGGGCTGCCGCTTCACCGATGGCCTCCACGGCCTCGGCCGTGCAATTACTGCCCGTTCCCGCCAACACCTTGGCGCGGGCACCGACGGCCTCCTTCACGGCGGAGAACAGTTGGTGCTGTTCATCCCAACTCAGGGTGGGGGACTCGCCGGTGGTGCCACAAATCACCAGACCATCGGAACCGTGATCCACCAGATGGCTCGCCAGCTTGGCCGCCATCGGCAGGTCCACCGAGCCATCGGCCGCGAAGGGAGTGATCATCGCGGTGATCACACGACCAAAGGGGGCAGGGGAGTGGGCGCCTGGGGTCAAGGCCTTGCTCATGCCGACGCTCCAGCTGGGGCCTGAGCAGCGGCGGCAGCGGCCACCGGATCAAGCAGTAACTCAGCGATCTGAATCGCGTTGAGGGCCGCCCCCTTGCGGATCTGGTCACCGCACAGCCAGAGCTCGAGGGCGTTGGGTTCGCTGAGGTCCTGGCGGATACGTCCAACGGCCACCGGATCACGCCCGGTGACGTCCGTGGGCATGGGGAAGCGATTCGAGCTGAAGTCTTCAATCAGCTCAACGCCGGGGGCGTCCTTGAGCAACGTCCGCGCCTCCTCGACGGGGAAGGGCTCGCAGAACTCGATGTTGATCGCCTCGGAGTGGGCCCGCAGAACCGGAACGCGAACGCAGGTGGCCGAAATACGCAGATCCGGCAGACCCATGATCTTGCGGGTTTCATTGACCATCTTGAGCTCCTCTTCGCAGTAGCCGTTGTCCTGAAGAGGAGAGTTGTGCAGGAAGAGATTGAACGCCAGGGAGTAGGGCAGAACACTGCTCATGGGCGTGCCACCGTCGAGGACAGTGCGACTGAGCTCACTGAGCTCCTCCATGGCACGGGCTCCGGCACCACTGGCGGATTGGTAGGTGCTGACCACAACACGGCGCATGGCCCGGCGGGCGGCCAAAGGCGCCAAGGCCAGGGTCATCAAAATCGTGGTGCAGTTGGGATTCGCGATCACCCCTTGATGGCGGAAAGCCTCATGGGGATTCACCTCTGGCACCACCAGAGGAACCCCAGCATCCATGCGAAAGGCGCTGGAGTTGTCGATGACCACTGCACCAGCCGCAGCCGCCACAGGCGCCCACTGCTTGGACACGGAGCCACCGGCCGAAGCCAGGACCACATCAACGCCCGCGAAGGCCTCAGCACTCACGGGCTGAATCGTCAGGACCTGGCCGTTCCATTCCAGGGTTTGTCCGGCCGAACGCGGCGAGGCCAGCAGGGTGAGTTGACCGACGGGGAACGCCCGCTCTTGGAGCAGGGTCAACAACTCTTGGCCGACGGCACCCGTCGCCCCAAGAACGGCGACATGCAGGGGACGGCTGGGTAGCGAACGGACGTCGGTGGAAGTCAACGGAGGTGCAAGGGATAAGGAGAGCTCTATGCCTTGGGATCTGAACAGGGCCTCACTCGGAGGCGGAATCCGTCAAACAGAGAGAAGGGCTGAAACGGGGAAAGGCTGAATCAGAAGCGTCGATCAGCAGAGGGGGGTGGAAGGAGAGAAGAGGTGGAGCGAAAAATCAACGGTGAGCGCGATCAACGAACCCAAGACCGAGAAAGACGAACGGTGGAGCATCCCGGTAAAGGCGGATGCACAACCTGCAGAAGCTGTTCGGAGTCCCGAGGGACACCGCCACAAAACTCTTCAGGTCACTGGTTCTTGCTCAAGACAATACGTGGCCAAGGCCGAGGGCGTACAGCCCTGTTGGAGCTCGTCACAGGTGACTAATTAGGATCGTGGGCTGCCCCAGCCGACCCATCGGCCCGCCGTCTCGATCACATCCATGAGCCCTGCCGCTAGCACCGCCAGTAAAGCCACTGCCAAACAGGCAGACCTGAAGCTGAGCACCAGCGCCCGTCCCGGCAGCCGGATGGCCATCGAGATCGCCGTTCCTGGTGAACGCACCCAAGGGAGCCACAACGCGGCTGTCGAGAAGCTGAGCCGCAGCGTGAAACTCCCCGGCTTCCGCAAGGGCAAGGTGCCCCGCGCTGTGCTGATGCAGCAAATCGGCCCCCTGCAGATTCGGGCCACTGCCCTGGAGTCTCTGGTCGACAGCGTTTTCAAGGACGCCCTGAAGCAAGCCGAGATCCCCGCCATCGGCCAACCCGCCCTGGACGGTGGCTTCGAGTCCCTCCTCGAGCGCTTTGAGCCCGGTCAAGAACTGACCTTGACCCTTGAGATGGATGTGGAGCCCACTCCGAAGCTCAAAAGCACCAAAGGTCTGAAGGCTGAAGCTGAATCCGTGAGCTTCGATCCTGCTCGCGTCGATGAGCTGATCGAGCAGTCCCGCCGTCAGATGGCCACCCTGGTGCCGGTCGAAGGCCGCGCCGCGGCCGCCGGTGATGTGGCGGTCCTGAGCTTCAAGGGCACCTACAGCGACAACGGCGAAGCCATCGAAGGCGGAAGCGGCGACGCCATGGAGGTGGAACTGGAAGAGGGCCGCATGATCCCCGGCTTCGTGGAAGGGGTGATCGGCATGAAGGCTGGCGACAGCAAAACCATTAAGTGCGAGTTCCCCGAGGATTACGCCCAGGAGGATGCAGCCGGCCGCAAAGCCAGCTTCGACATCACCCTGAGCGAGCTGAAGAGCCGTGAGCTGCCGGCCCTCGATGACGCCTTCGCCCAGCAGGCCAGCGACAAAGAAACCCTGGCCGAACTGCGCAGCGATCTGGAGACCCGGCTGAAGGAAGACGCCGAGCGCCGCCACCAGTCCAACCGCCACGACGCCCTGCTCGCCGCCCTGGTGGAGCAACTGGAGGTGGAACTGCCCGAGACCCTCGTCCAAGAGGAAATCGTCACCCTCCTGGAGCAAACCGCTGGCCAACTGGCCCAGCAAGGGATGGACGTCAAAAAGCTCTTCACCCCTCAGCTGATCCAAAGCCTGCGCGAAAGCTCCCGCCCTGAAGCCGAGGAGCGCCTCAAGCGCAGCCTGGCCCTCAAGGCCCTCGCCGCGGCCGAGAAATTGGAACTGGAAGCCAGCGAGATCGACGCCAAGGTCAAGGAACTGAGCCGGGGCTTCAGCGACAGCTCCCGGATTGATCCCAACCGTCTGCGCCAAGCGGTTCAGGAGGATCTGATGCGCGAGAAGCTCCTGGGCTGGCTCGAGAGCAACTCCACCGTCACGGAGAAGGCGGCTGAGGCCTCCGAGGAGAAGCCCAAGGCCAAAGCCAAGCCGGCTGCGAAGAAAAAAGCCAAGGCCGACGACGCCGAGGCGGCCACCACCGAGGCCTGATCCCCATAGATTGGCCGGACTGACTCCAGTCCGGCCGAGTGATCAACGCCAGCACTCCTCACCCAATCCAGAACCGCTGGCTGGGCCAAGGGCCCCAATCCTCGATCGTCACTGGTCCGACCGCTGCACCGGGTGTGCTCCCCACCGTGGTTGAGCAATCCGGCCGAGGCGATCGGGCCTTTGACATCTATTCCCGTCTGCTGCGGGAACGCATCATCTTTCTGGGCAGCGGCATTGATGACCAGGTGGCCGACGCCATGGTTGCCCAGCTTCTGTTTCTCGAGGCAGAGGACCCCGAGAAAGACATTCAGATCTACGTCAACTCCCCTGGGGGATCAGTGACAGCGGGTCTGGCGATCTACGACACCATGCAGCAGGTCGCGCCCGACGTCGTCACCATCTGCTACGGCCTGGCCGCCTCCATGGGAGCTTTTCTGCTCTCCGGCGGCACCAAGGGCAAGCGCCTGGCGCTCCCGAACGCGCGGATCATGATCCACCAACCCCTTGGCGGAGCCCAGGGACAGGCTGTCGACATCGAAATCCAGGCCAAGGAAATTCTCTATTTGAAGGAGACCCTCAACGGCCTGATGTCCGAACACACCGGCCAACCCCTGGAGAAAATCGCTGAAGACACCGACCGCGACTACTTCCTTTCCCCGGCAGAAGCGGTTCAATACGGCCTGATCGATCGTGTCGTCACCGATACGACCCCGGTTTGATCCTTAAGGACGGCTGACGAAGCGCTGGATCGCACCGATCCTGAAGTTTCGGGACACCGCCCCGAAGCCCTCCCGCTCAACGCCGCCACAGCCCTTGCCCGATGGCCAAGTTCGACGCCCACCTGAAGTGCTCTTTCTGCGGGAAGTCGCAAGACCAGGTGCGCAAACTGATCGCCGGCCCTGGCGTCTACATCTGCGACGAGTGCATCGATCTCTGCAACGAGATCCTCGACGAAGAGCTGGTTGAGGGCCATGGTGGCGCCGGCGCTGGCCGCCAAGCCCAGGAAGCCAAGGGCAAAGCTCCCGCCAAAAAAGCCAGCAAGCCTGCTCCGACGCTGGCCGAAATCCCCAAACCCCAAGACATCAAGGCCCACCTCGACGCCCAGGTCGTGGGGCAGGAGGAAGCCAAGAAGGTCCTCTCCGTTGCGGTCTACAACCACTACAAGCGCTTGGCCTGGCAGGGCGACGGCAAGGGCGAGAGCAACGAAACCGCCACCAAGCTGCACAAGAGCAACATCCTCCTGATCGGCCCCACGGGCTGCGGCAAAACCCTGCTGGCGCAGACCCTGGCCGAGTTACTGGATGTGCCCTTCGCCGTGGCCGATGCCACGACCTTGACCGAAGCCGGCTACGTCGGGGAGGACGTCGAGAACATCCTGCTGCGGTTGCTGCAGAAGGCTGACCTGGACGTCGACCAGGCCCAGCGCGGAATCATCTACATCGACGAGATCGACAAGATCGCCCGCAAGAGCGAGAACCCTTCGATCACCCGCGATGTCTCCGGGGAGGGCGTTCAGCAGGCGTTGCTGAAACTGCTGGAGGGCACCGTGGCCAACGTCCCCCCCCAAGGGGGCCGCAAGCATCCCTACCAAGACTGCATTCAGATCGACACCAGCCAGATCCTGTTCATCTGCGGTGGTGCCTTCGTCGGCCTCGATGACGTGGTCCAGCGCCGGATGGGCCGGAACGCCATCGGCTTCATCCCCGAAGGCGGCCGCCGCGGCCGCCAGAGCAAGGACCAACAGGCCGCCCAGGTCCTGCGCCACCTCCAGCCCGACGACCTGGTCAAGTACGGCCTGATCCCCGAGTTCATCGGCCGCATGCCGGTGAACGCCGTGCTCGAGCCCCTCGACAACCACGCACTCGAGGCGATTCTCACCGAGCCCCGCGACGCCCTGGTGAAGCAGTTCCAGACGCTGCTGAGCATGGACGACGTGCGGCTGGAGTTTGAGCCCGGGGCCGTTGAAGCCATCGCCGCCGAGGCCCACCGCCGCAAGACCGGCGCCCGGGCGTTGCGCGGGATCGTCGAGGAACTGATGCTCGACCTGATGTACGAGCTGCCGTCCGACAAGAGCACCAAGGCCTTCACGGTCACCCGGGCCCTGGTGGAGGAACGCACCCAGGCCAAGATCCTCCCTCTTCCGGGCAGCGAGTCCGCGCAACAGGAATCGGCCTAGGGCTCCGTGGCTGCCGCTGATCACCTTGAGGTGCCGCGGCAGCACGGCCTCTTCAATCACCACGGCATCGACCTCGGGGACGGCAGCGTCGCCCACTACCTCGAGGGGCGTGAGATTCTGCGCAGCCCCCTCGACGCATTCAGCCGCGGCCAGCCCTTAACGGTGGTGTCCTACCCCGAGGGGGCCTGTTTGCCGGCAGGGCAAACCCTGCGCCGAGCCATGGGGCGACTGGGGGAGCAGAACTACAACCTGCTCTTCAACAACTGCGAACACTTCGCCCACTGGTGCAAAACCGGACGCCATCGCAGCGCCCAGGTGGAGGAGGTCCTCCAGGCCGGCAGCTGGGGGGCCCTCGCCCTGGGCCAGTTCATGCCTGCTGCGGTCCTGAGCGGCGCCAAGCTGCTCCTGCGTCAGGGGCGACGCCTGGAGGCGAGCCAGCTGGAGAAGGGACGCGAACTCGTCAGACGCAGCCTGGAGCAACTCGATGCCCTGCGGCTGAAGCTGCAAACCAAACTGGAGTCCGAGCTGTCCCGCGCCGAAGAGCGCTGGGGAGCCGGAGCTGAGCAACCCCAATTCCAGCGACTGCGCCTGGCTGCCCAGACCCTGGCGGATCAGCTGAGCGAGGTGGAGGAGATGGAAGCCAAGCTCGAGCGCCTCCTGACAGATCAGCAGCAGGATTCAAACCCGAACAGAGGCGTCGAGGGCCAGTAGCCTCCAGCGATGCCGGCCGCCTACCAACCGCTCCACCACAAGTACCGCCCGCAGCGGTTTGACCAGCTTGTGGGGCAAGAGGCGATCGCCGCGACCTTGGGCAATGCCCTGCGCTCCGGTCGCATTGCGCCGGCTTACCTCTTCAGTGGGCCCCGAGGGACAGGGAAAACCTCCAGCGCCCGCATCCTGGCGCGCTCCCTCAACTGCCTCAGCTCGGATCATCCGACCCCAGAGCCCTGCGGCAGCTGTGAGCTCTGCACCTCCATTGCCAACGGCAATGCCCTCGATGTCATCGAGATCGACGCCGCCTCCAACACCGGTGTCGACAACATCCGCGAGCTGATTGAACGCTCTCGATTCGCCCCGGTTCAAGCCCGCTGGAAGGTCTATGTGGTCGACGAGTGCCACATGCTCTCGACCGCGGCCTTCAACGCCCTGCTGAAGACCCTGGAGGAGCCGCCCCCGCGGGTGGTCTTCGTCCTGGCAACCACTGACCCGCAGCGGGTCCTGCCCACGATCCTCAGCCGCTGTCAACGCTTCGACTACCGGCGCATTCCCCTCGATGCCCTCGAGCAACACCTGGGCTGGATTGCCAAGGAAGAGAACATCCAAATCACGCCAGAAGCCCTGCATGTGGTGGCCCAGCGGGCCCAGGGGGGCCTGCGGGATGCCGAAAGCCTGCTGGATCAGCTGAGCTTGCTACCCGGGCCGGTCGAACCGACGGCGGTCTGGGAGTTGCTGGGGGCCGTGCCCGAGCAGGAACTGCTGCAACTGGCCCAGGCCCTCGCCGGGGCCGAGCCGCTGGGGGTGATCGAAGCGATCCGCAACCTGCTCGAGCGCGGCCGCGAACCCGGTGCCGTGCTCCAGGGAATGGCCGGCCTGCTGCGGGATCTGGTGCTCGCGGGGGTTGCCCCCAATCGCCTGGAGCTCACGAGCTTCTCGCCCCAAATCCGAGGGGAGCTGCCGGACCTCGCCCGCAGCATCGGCAAAGCGACCCTGCTGCGCTGGCAGGCGCAACTCAAAGGCAGCGAACAGCAACTGCGCCAAAGCGTGCAGCCCCGGCTCTGGCTTGAGGTGCTTCTCCTGGGTCTCTTGGCTGAACCCGCCGTCGCCGTCGCCACCAGTGTCCCCACGACCAGTCCCCGCCCGACCCCGCAGGCGGCAGCCCCCACACCAGCAGCCCCGGCTCCCGCACCGCCTGCCCCAGACGTCGTCGTTGAGCCCATAGCTCCGCCGGCTGCCGCTCCTGCCCCTGAACCGGTCACGGCAACCAGCACGGAGACCCCAGATCTGGCCGCCCTCTGGCAGCAGATCCTGGCGGGGCTGGAGCTGCCCTCGACCCGCATGCTCCTCTCCCAGCAGGCCTCCCTGGCCCGCCTCGACAGCCAGCGCGCCGTCGTTCAGGTCGCCGGCAACTGGACCGCCATGGTCCAGAGCCGCCTACCCCTGCTGGAGAAAGCCGTCGCCTCCGCCCTGGGCAGCCCAAGGCAGGTGGTTCTCGAGGCCGGCGCCGCACCCGCAGCACCCGTAGCGCCGGCCCCACCCGTTCCCGCGCCTGCGCCACAGCCCGCGCCTCAAGCGCAGACACCGGAGCCTCCGCAGGCACCTCCAGCTGCTGCTACCCCTCCCCAACCCCAGACTCCAGCTCCAGCTCCAGCTGAGGCTCCGACTCCGGCACCCACGTCAGCAGCACCGGCAGCAACGCCAGCACCGCCGCCTGAACGGAAACCCCATGGGCTGATCGATGACCAGGCCAAGCGGCTCGCCGAATTCTTCAACGGCGAAGTGGTGGACCTGCAGGATCCCCTGCCGGAACTCAGCGACGATCAAGCCGCGGCCTGATCAGGCTCAGCCCCTACATGCAGGGTCTTGGCCCAGACCAGACGCTTGGGCAGCAGCGCCATCCGGAGGGTGGTGTAGGGAATCACCACGAACCAGTGGCCCAGATAGGCAATGCCCCAGGCCAGGTTGATCGGGCCCATCGCGGGTAGGTCCGGTCCTTCGGAGCGGCGGGAGCAGCCCGCCAAAATCGCTCCGCCCGAGAGGCCAAAGGCCACAAAGGACAGGGGCCAACTCAGCGGTGGCGTGCGCGTGATCAGGGCCGTGAGGGCATCGGCTGCGGCCATCACGGGCAGGGCGTATTGCAGCAGAAAAAAGCAGCTCAGATCGAGCTTGCGCGCCGCAGAGACCTCGCTTCCGGTCAGCTGAGGCCAGTAATCGAAGAAACGCTGCAGTCCCCCCTCGGCCCAACGTTGCCGCTGGCGCCAGAGGGCACTCCAGGCGGTCACCGCCTCCTCTTGCACCGGGGGATCCCAGAGCAGGGCAACCGGTTGCTGCTGCACCAGCAGACGGAAACTCAAGTCGAGGTCATCGGTGACGGTGGCTTCGTTGAAGCCTTCGCAGCTGAGCACCGCCTCCCGCTGGAGCAGTTGACCATTGCCCCGAAGCTCAACAACACCGCCGGAGAACAGTCGGCCCTGCTGGATGACGGCATCGAGGGCCATCTCCATGGCCTGGGCGCGGGTCAGCCAATTGAGGTCGGGATTGACCACGGACTTGCGCAGCTGCACGGCGGACCAACCGCCCTGCTCGGCAAAGCGAACCAACCGCTCCAGCAGATCCGGCTGCAACTGGGCATCGGCATCCAGGACCAAGAGCCAACGCCCCTGGAGGTTCGGCAGCACCGCGTTCAGAGCGCCCGACTTGCCGCCGCCCGCATCGCGGGGACGGCGCAGGACCTGGAGCTGAGGGAAACGGGCCTGGTACTCGCTCAGGACCTCTGGGGTGCGGTCTTCGCTGCCGTCATCGACGATCCAGATCTTGAGGCGATCGGCCGGGTAACTCAGAGCGGCCAGTCGCTCCACCAAGCGACCAATCACAGCTTCTTCATCGCGGGCTGCCACCACCAGATCAACGGCGGGCAACGCCTCCAAGACGGCTGGGCCTTCCGCCTTCGCACCTCTCAGCGCTGGAAGAAAGACAGCGCGCAGGACGTACAGACCCAGCAGCAGCGTCAGGGCCGTGGCAGGCCAGAGGGCCTGGGAGGCAGGCAGACGATGGGGAACCGCTGCCGCACCGCAACAGCAGAGGAGAAAGAGGGAGGCCTGCAGTCGGCGCGCTCCTGTGGCTGTGCCCCCAGCGGCCATGGCGATCCCAAGGATGTGCGGACTCTAAGAGCCCCCCTTCGCAGCCTTGATGGCTGGCAGAGGAACCAACTCCGTTCCCGGGTAGTAGTGACGAAGGATCTGCTTCACGCTCCAACCCCGTCCTCCCAAATCGATGGCGCCGGCCTGAGACAAACCAGCGCCATGGCCAAAACCACCTCCCTCGAAGCGCCAAAGACCTGCCCCGGCGGGTTCAATCACAAAGAGGGTGCTGGGTAAGCGACGCAGGGTGCGGCGGATGGCATCCCGCACCAGCACCTTTTCTCCCAGGGGCCCCCTGAGGGCCAACCGCACCACGCGACCACTCGGGCCCCGCTCCAGAACAACCGGCTTCACCGGCGATCCAACGGCGGCCGCTCCCGTACCCAGGGCACGGGCAAAGGTGTCCTGCCCGAGGACGCGCTGCCAGCGGAAGTAGGGGTGGTTCTGGCCATAGACACCCGCTGTCGCCGCCAAGACCGATCGAACCTGCTGACGCTGGGTGAGGGGCAAAGCCAATCCCTGGGGAGGGCCTCCGGCCCGATCAAAAGCGGGCTCCAGATAGGCGAGTTCGGGCAAGGTCCAGGCCTCGTCCTCGTCGGCACTGACTCCACCGTTACTGGCGTGATAGACGGCATGGATCGGTTGCCCCTGCCAGGTCAGCACCTGGCCCTGGGTCGATCGAATGGCCTGCTTCACCCCAGCACGGGCCAGGCGTGGATCGCTATAGACCTGGCACTGGGTATCCGAGCAAAGGTGGTAGCCATCCAGGGCAAAACGATGCTGATTGCCCAGGGCCCAGGTGCGCGCCAACACCGCCTGGGCAGCCAAAGCCGCAGGCGGCGCTCCAGCACCGATCTCATGGGGCACGACACCGTGGAGATAGCGCTCTAAGGGCACCTGCTCCACCAGGGTCCAACTGCCATAGGCGTCGGGCTGCAGGCGGAAGGGCCCCTGGAAGACCCCGCCCTGCCAGCGCAGGCCAGCGGAGGCTTCAATCCGAACAGGCCCCTGGAGATCCCTCCAGCCATCGGGCCGTTCCAGCTGCAGGGTCAGGACCTCACTGACAACCTTCTCTTCAACCTTGGAGCCGTAGGCCGGCGGAACAGGCTGGTCCGGGGCAGCCCAGACCTCCCACTCCCCGGGGTGGGCGACCACAGCCTTTGCTCCGAGACGACGCCAAGCCAGGGCGGCCTGCTCAGCGGTCTCAAAGCTGGAGAACGGCCCCAGCACCCGCCGGCGAATCGTGAGCGGCTCGCTCAGCGGCTTGGGTCTCCAGCGCAAGGACAGGCGCTGGCCACTGGCTTGAAAGCCGGAGGCATCGCTGAGCCTCACCACAGAAGCAGCCGCCACCAGCTGCAGCGGCGCGGCCCCCAGATGGTCCGCTAGAGCCACCCAGAGCACGGGCTGGGCACCATCCACCCTTGGCGGGGCGGGCACTGGCCGGTGGGTCAGGGCCTGGGCCTGGGCATCCGTTCCTTGGCAGCCCGCCAGGAGACAGGACGCGGCGAGGACCGCCATCAAGGAACGCTGCATCGCCTGACTGGATCCAGGCCAAACCCTAGGGGGAGTTGGCGGAAGGCACTCTGAAGTCTTACTCTCATCGTTTGTGCACGAGCGCGTAGACAATGCCGAAGCTCAAGACCCGCAAAGCAGCCGCCAAGCGGTTCAAAGCGACCGGCACCGGGAAGTTCATGCGCCGGCACGCTTTCCGCAATCACCTGCTCGATCACAAGAGCCCTAAGCGCAAGCGCTTCCTCGGCACCATGGCCGTGGTTGACGAGCGTGATGCGGACAACGTGAAGGCCATGCTCCCTTACAGCTGATCGCTTCACCTCACAGCAGTTTCAACATTCACTGAGAACTATTCATGGCCCGCGTTAAGAGGGGCAACGTCGCCCGTAAACGCCGCAACAAGATCCTTCGCCTTGCGCGTGGCTTCCGTGGTGGCAACGGCACCCTGTTCCGGACCGCCAACCAGCGGGTGATGAAGGCGCTCTGCAACGCCTACCGCGACCGTCGCCGCCGCAAGCGCGACTTCCGTCGTCTTTGGATCGCCCGTATCAACGCTGCTGCTCGCCTGAATGGCCTGAGCTACAGCCGTCTGATCGGTGGCCTGAAGAAGGCTGACGTGCAGCTGAACCGCAAGATGCTGGCCCAGCTGGCCGTGCTGGATCCCACCAGCTTCGCCACTGTCGTGGGCGCCGCCAAGAGCTGAACGCCCCCTTCAATCACAACTAAGCCCAGTCCGGTCGGTCCATGGATGTTTCACTCCCACAGGCCTACCTGATTGGGCTTTTGTTGTTGCTCGGCACCGCTGCGGTGCTCGTCGCACGGCAGATCCTGCGGGTCCGCCGCGACGAGTCCGCCCTGGCACGCCTCGAAGCCCAGGCCAAGGCCGGCGACAAGAGTGCCGGCGACCTCTACGAATTGGCCTCAGTCCAGCTGCGCAAACGCCTCTACGGGCAAGCCACGGAAAACCTGAAGCTTGCCGCCAAGCGAGCCAGCGGCGAACCCAGCGAGGCCCAGGCCCTGATCGAAAACGCCCTGGGCTTTGCCCTGGCGGCCCAAAGCAATTACAGCGGCGCGATCAAGCACTACCGCGCAGCCCTGCGGGCCAAGTCGGACTACCCCGTCGCCCTCAACAACCTGGCCTTCGCGCTGGAAAAGCAACAGAAAAGCGACGAGGCCAAAGAGACCTACGCCAAGGTGCTCGAGCTCGACGCCGCCAACAAAACAGC
>NZ_JAFMKL010000155.1:0-2945 GCF_017852955.1 Vulcanococcus sp. DEBay_Sum22DG08_74 | reverse complement strand
TGGCTGCAGCTGGAGCTGCGGGAGGGGCGTAACCGGCAGGTGCGGCGGATGACGGCGGCCGTCGGACTGCCCACCCTGCGGCTGCTGCGGGTGGCGATGGACCTGATGGATGGAGGCCCACCTCTCAGCCTGGACGGACTGGCACCGGGCCAGTGGCGATCGGTCAATGACGACGAAGATCGACGGCTTCAATCCCTGCTGCAATCAGGCCGGGGCGGCCGCGCGGGGGGCGGAAAGTCGGGCCGCGCTGGAGGCTGGGGGAAGGGTGGCGTCGCCAAAGCCAAATTCCGGAGATAAGACAGGGGAAACGCGCGCGCTTCCCCATGGACTACGCCGTGCCCCTACTGGTTGCAGGCATTGTGAGCGCTCTGGCTCTCTATGGAGTGCGAGAGTTGATCCGTGAAGTTGCCGTTGTGCTGGCGCACAAAGGCCATGCCGGGAGCAGCTAAGCATTGAGGAGCGCTGGGGATCTGCTTCGAACAGCAGCGGTGCTCAGCTTCTGGGTCCTGCTGGTCAGCACTGCCGTTCTCTCCTCTCAGCTGCGGCTGCAGCGCTCCAAAAACAGCATTGATTTTTGCGCCCAGGACAGCCTGAGCAAGGTCTGCAACTTCCACGCAGTGCTCACGGACTGATTCGGTGAAACAGCTACCTGGCCGCCAACGCCCCCGCTGGATCACGGTCCTGCTGCAGGGTTGCGCCGCCGTGGTGGCCACGATCTGGCTGGCCAGCCTGTTGCCCTATCTGTTGCTGATGGCGCTGGTGGTCAGCCTGATGCTGATCCCGACTCTCCGGCGCCTGCGCAAGGAGGCCGAGCAGACGGTCGCCGCGCAACAACGCAATCCCTTCCAGGGGACTCCGCTGGAGCCGTTTTTCGAGAACCTGTACCGCCAAGCGGCCCCACGGCCGATGGTGGATGTCACACCACCCCACCGCAAGCTGATCCGCACCTTCTGGCAGTGGCGCCAACGGCGCTAGATGCGTTCCCGGTGCTTGGTGCGTAGGCGCTCAGTCACCAAGACCCCTTTGGTACCGAAATCCAGGCCATCCACAAGGGCGACCTCGGCCTCAATGCCCTCGGCCCTGAGCTGCTCGATCAGCCCCTTCATCACCTGCTCCTCCACCAGCTTCTGGTCCAGGCGGTCGGGGGTCAGCGCCTCAAACAAGCGGTTGGTTTTGGCCGCAACGACCTTGGAGGCGTTGGTGATTTTTAAAACCAGCATTCGCCTGAATCGAGGCCGCGCCCGGTAGTCCTAATCGCTTCATCCAGGCTCCGCAATCGCTACGGTCTGCCAAAGGGGGAGATCGGGCGATGGGGGATTCCGAGCAGTTCGTCAAAAACCTCGTGGGCGATGTGCGCCAACTGCTGCGCGCGCCAGCCAATTTGGTCAAGGCGGAACGGGAATGGTCCCTCTCCACAATCTGCGCTGTGATCGATGCCCGAAACAGCGCTCCGCAGGTGGTCACCACCCACGTCGGCACGATCAATTCAGTGCTGGTGGCCAGTAGTGCCCTCGATCACCCCTTACTGCAGTCCTTTCTCAAGCGAGCCAGGGAAAGTGACCCAGAGCGAGCCCTAACGGAATTCCTCGATAGTTCCGAGGCGGAGGCCTTCACCGAGGTCTATGAGCGTTATCGCGAAGAGCGCGAAGAAAAGGGCCATGCGGTGTGGTCCGTCGGCGATTCTGCAGCCTTTGTGGCCAAATCACGGGAGGCCTGGAAAGACCGCGAACTGGCCTGCGTTGCGATCACTCCAGGACCGACCAGCAATACCCACGGGGTCCTCACCTTCTCCCTACCCCTGGACTGGCTCTCCTAGCAGGAGAGGCCCTGCTGGTGCTCGATCGCCCACTTGGTGGCGGCCTTTTGGGTCTGCCAAGCCTGCATCAATTGCTTGGCTAGATCGCGCAATTGGTCCGGATCCGTTGTGGCATCCAGAGCGCGATTGAAACGCTCAATCTCAAACTGCTGACCAACCGTGAGTTCGATCGCGTTGGACATTGCGCCTTCAGTCGATGACTGATGGAAACGTATCGGGCTGAACCAAGCAAGACGTAACAGCAGCTACGAGTCAGCGCGATTGTCAGTGTTTCAGGTTGTAAGCAAAGCCACGCCGCCTCGTCCGCGCAGTTGAGAGTGATGGTCTTGCAGATGCAATCCGATGCAGCTGAGTTGGGCCCAACATCTGCAAACGGCCCGACTGATCGAGCGCAGCAGCCATCAGGATTGCGGTACTGCCCTCGCCCTCATGGGCATGGCCCTGCTGGTCCTCAGCGAAGACCTAGCCCGCGCTCAAGAGCAAGAACGGGCTGCGGTCCTGAGCTGACAGCCCCCTCAGGCGCTCTTGAGGTCGCAGTGATCGTCCGCGTGGAGTTCCTGATCGGCCACGAGCAACAGGTCCATCAGGCTGGCGAAGTCATGCTCTGAGAGCTCGCCGCTGGGCTGCCACTTCAGGCAGGTCCTCCGTTCGCAGCTTCCGGATTCTGGGTGCCGTTGATCAGCCATCGTCCCCTCCTCTGGCTGTGGTTCTTTTCCTACGACGAGGGAAAGAGTGGTGTCCAGAGCAGAAATACCGGGCCTTACGCAAACATGAAGACCCGCCCAAGGACTGGCCTGTTAGTGCTGGAGTGGACCAGGCGCAAGCGGTGAGAGATGGAACAGCACGGTTCTTCAACTGCAGACCAGGCGGCCGCCGACCGGGACTGGCAGGTGCACAACCCTCGGGTCTCCAGCGAGCAACTCGAAGCACTGCGCCAACAGGAAAAGCTGGTGGCCCACCGCGTGCGCCTGCAACAGCAAAAGGATCTCGCGGCCTAAGCAACGGATGGCACGGGTCCTGCGCTGGTTCCTGCTCGGGGCATTGAGCCTGGGAGCAGCGACGCCTGGCCGATCCCTTGAACTCAACGGTCAGAGCTATTTCACCCAGCCCCCCTGGAGGGTTGAGTTCA
>NZ_JAFMKL010000043.1:0-13295 GCF_017852955.1 Vulcanococcus sp. DEBay_Sum22DG08_74 | reverse complement strand
AGGAGGGCATGGCCATGAAGCGCCTGCAGGACATCGGCTGCGTCCGTGGCCGTCGTCACCGCGTCGGTCTGCCCGTTCGCGGTCAGCGCACCCGCACCAATGCCCGGACCCGCCGCGGTAGCCGCAAGACCGTGGCCGGTAAGAAGAAGTAAGCCGCGGCTTGCTCTAGCCCTTTGGCCCCCTAGCACCTGCCGTTCGGCCGATTGCGTGCCGTCGTCACCAGGTTGCCCCCCTAAGACCCCCGATCACCTCCCTGCGACCGCAGGGCTTTATCCATGGCCAAGCCCGCCAAGAAATCTGGTTCTAAGAAGACGAAGCGCAACGTCCCTAACGGCGTTGCCCACATCCAGAGCACGTTCAACAACACCATCGTCTCCATCACTGACACCGCTGGTGAAGTGATCTCCTGGAGCTCCGCTGGTGCCAGCGGTTTCAAGGGCGCCCGTAAAGGCACCCCCTTCGCCGCCCAGACCGCCGCAGAAGCAGCAGCCCGTCGCGCCCTTGAGCAGGGGATGCGCCAAATCGAGGTGCTGGTTCGCGGTCCTGGTTCCGGTCGTGAAACCGCCATCCGTGCCCTGCAGGTTGCCGGTCTGGAGATCACCCTGATCCGTGACGTCACCCCGCTGCCCCACAACGGTTGCCGCCGTTCCAAGCGTCGCCGGGTCTGATTCGACGCATCGACTAGCCCCAGAGGGGGTCCATCCACCTATCTGAGCTTCAGACCGTGTTGCAGTACCAGATCGATCGGGTTGAACACCAGATCGCTGACGATCGTTCCCAAACCGGCGTCTTCGTCATTGGCCCCCTTGAGCGTGGCCAGGCGACGACCCTCGGTAATTCCCTGCGCCGCATGCTGATGGGTGCCCTGGAGGGCAGCGCCATCACCGCCGTGCGCATCGCTGGCGTGAACCACGAGTACGCCACCGTTCCTGGCGTCCGCGAAGACGTCCTCGACATCCTTCTCAACTGCAAGGACGTTGCCGTCAACAGCCGCAGCCGCGAGCTGGAGATCGGCCGCCTGGTCGTGAATGGTCCTGCGACCGTCACCGCCGGTGACCTGCAGTTCTCCTCACAGGTGTCGGTGATCGACCCCGCCCGCCCGATTGCCACCGTCGCCGAAGGCCACAGCCTGGAGCTCGAGGTGCACGTCGAGCGTGGTGTTGGCTATCGCCCCGTTGACCGCCGCGTTGAGGACACCAGCGCTGTCGATCTTCTCCAGATCGATGCCGTCTTCATGCCTGTCCAGCGGGCGAATTACACCATCGACGAGACCGCTGTCGGTGAAGGCGGATCGGCCCGTGAGCGCCTGCGTCTGGAGATTCAGACCGACGGCTCCCTGACGCCTGACGACGCGATGGCCCAGGCCGCCAACCAGCTGATCACCTTGATCCAGCCCATGGCGACCCTGACCATGGAAGAGGAGCAAGGCCAGGAGCCCGAGCCCTCCGCCGAAGCTCAGATTCCCCTGGAAGAGCTGAACCTCTCGGTTCGCGCCTACAACTGCCTGAAGCGCGCCCAAGTCAACTCCGTGTCTGACCTGATGGGCTTCAGCTACGAAGATCTGCTCGAAATCAAGAACTTCGGTTCCAAGTCGGCTGACGAGGTGATCGAGGCCCTCGAGCGCATCGGTATCTCCCTGCCCCAGAGCCGCACCAGCGCCTGATCGCGCAGCACCCTGTCTCCCGCGTTAACCCGATTTAGTCATGCGTCACCAGTGCCGAGTCCCCAAGTTGGGGCGTCCCGCCGACCAGCGCAAAGCCATGCTTCGCGCTCTGACCACTCAGCTGATCCGTGAGGGTCGTCTGACCACCACCAAGGCCCGTGCCAAGGCGCTTCGCGATGAAGCTGAGCGCATGATCACCCTGGCCAAGGACGGCAGCCTTGCCGCCCGCCGTCGTGCCATCGGCTACATCTACGACAAGCAACTGGTCCACGCCCTGTTCGACAAGGCCCAGGAGCGTTACGGCGACCGCAATGGCGGTTACACCCGCATCATTCGCACCGTTCCCCGCCGTGGCGACAACGCCGAAATGGCGATCATCGAGCTGGTCTGAGTCCGTGGGTCCGAGCGGACCTGCTGTCGATCATCCGCACCGCGTGGGGGGCTCTCCTCCGCGCGGTTTTTTATGGCTTTGGTGCAGCAGCTTTGACTGACGCGACGCCAGCAGGGGGGCTTAGGCGCATCGCCCTCTGCCTGCAGTACGACGGCTCGGCCTACTGCGGCTGGCAGCGCCAGCCCCGGGACCCCAGCGTCCAGGAAGCGCTGGAGCGGGCCTTGGCTCAGTTGGATCCAGATGGCCCCGCCACCGTTGTGGCGGCCGGTCGAACCGACAGCGGCGTTCACGCCGCTGGCCAGGTGGTGCATTTCGACTGCGCCGGCCCGATCCCTCCGCACCGCTGGCCCGCGGCCCTCAACGGCCGCCTGCCGGCCAGCATCCGCGTGCGTTCAGCAGCTTCCGTTCCCGCGGACTGGCATGCCTGCTTTAGCGCCACCTACAGGCGCTACCGCTACACCATCTACAACGCCCGCATCCCCAATCTGTTTCTGGCCCCCTGGAGCTGGCACCGCTATCAGTTCAGGCTCGATGAGGCCCGGATGCGCGAGGCCCTCGAGGGCATGCTCGGGGAGCACGATTTTGCGGCGTTTGAGAGGGCGGGTAGCGCCCGCTCACACTCCCGTACGACCCTCCAGGAGGTCTCGGTGCAGCGCCGCGGTGACCTGCTGGAGGTGGAGCTTCAGGCCAGCGGCTTTCTCTACGGGATGGTGCGCCTTGTGATGGGGCAGCTGGTGGCCGTCGGGGAGGGACGCCTCAGCCTGGAGGCCTTCAGTCGCCGCTGGCGAAACCAGGCCCGTGAGGAGGTCAAAGAAGCCGCTCCCCCGCAGGGGTTATGCCTGCTGAGGGTGGGCTACCCGAGTGAAGTCTTCCCCCAGGCTGCCTGGTACGATTGTCAACCGCGGTATTTGCTGGAGGGCTCTGATGCACCGCCAGCAGCACCGGGTCAGTCCTTGCACTGACTGGGTCTGCCGGTCTCAGAGTTGACCTGCCGATGTCCATCGGCGGCCAGCCCCTGCCTGTAAACCCTGTCCCCCGAAGTGGGGATCGGCGAAGCGGTAGGTTCACTCAACGAGCGATTGACACCCGAGTGATCGGGTGGCTGCCGTCATTAGTCGAGACCCACAGTCCAGACACCCTGTCCAACCCCACCCGCCTAAGCGTGGTGATGGGGTCCTATCCGAACCGGCCCGCCGGCGCGATGAACAAGACTCTCGTCCCCCCCCAGGATTCCTCAGCACGCCAGTGGTATCTGGTGGACGCTGAGAACCAGACCCTCGGCCGGCTTGCCACCGAGGTCGCTTCGGTTCTGCGGGGTAAGAACAACCCCAACTTCGCCCCTCACATCGACGCCGGCGACTTCGTCGTCGTGATCAATGCTGAGAAGGTGCGTGTGAGCGGCAACAAGGCTTCCGACAAGGTCTACCGCCGTCACTCCGGTCGCCCCGGTGGCATGAAGACCGAAACCTTCGCTGCGCTGCAGGCACGGATCCCCGAGCGGATCATCGAGAAGGCCGTTAAGGGCATGCTTCCCCACAACGCTCTCGGTCGTCAGCTCTTCCGCAAGCTGAAGGTCTACAAGGGTGCTGAGCACCCCCACGCCGCCCAACAGCCCAAGGCCCTGGCCCTCGATCCCGCCGCTTCCGCCAAATGAGCACCACCAAAGTCGTCTACTGGGGAACCGGCCGTCGTAAGACCGCCGTGGCACGCGTCCGCGTCGTTCCTGGCAATGGCACCGTGACCATCAACGGTCGTCCCGGTGACAACTACCTGAACTACAACCCCGCCTACCTGGCGGCAGTCAAGGCTCCCCTGCAGACCCTTGGTCTGGGTGGTGAGTACGACCTGCTGGTCAACGTCCGCGGTGGTGGTCTGACCGGTCAGGCGGATGCCATCAAGCAAGGCGCTGCCCGTGCCCTGTGCGAGCTGTCCCCCGACAACCGCAAGCCCCTCAAGACTGAAGGGCACCTCAGCCGTGACCCGCGCGCCAAGGAGCGTCGTAAGTACGGCCTGAAGAAAGCCCGTAAGGCTCCTCAGTTCTCCAAGCGCTGATTGCGCTTTCGCCCCTCAGCCCCGTACCCGTCATGCCGAAGGCCGACATTCACCCCACCTGGTATCCCGATGCCAAGGTGATCTGCAACGGAGAAGTGGTGATGACCACTGGCTCCACCTCCCCCGAGATCCACGTCGACGTCTGGAGCGGCAACCACCCCTTCTATACCGGGACCCAAAAGATCCTGGACACCGAGGGTCGTGTGGATCGCTTCATGCGCAAGTACGGCATGGGCAGCGCTGCTGGCGCCGATGCCAAAGCCGAGCCCAAGGCCGAAGCAGCCGAGAAGGCCTGATCGGCCACTCACGTCTGACGTGACATTCATTCCCCAAGCCGGATGCTCTAGGGCGTCCGGCTTTTTGCTGGCTTGAGCCGCTTCCATGGATGCTTCTTTCCTGCGTGAACGTCTGGAGACGGCACGCACCACCTTTGAAACCCTGGAGCGGCAGCTGGCAGACCCGGATGTGGCTGCCAACCCAGCGCAGCTGGAGCCCATCGCGCGGGAGCGGGCCCGACTGGAGCCCCTGGTGCTGGGCTACGACCAGCTTTGCCAGTGGCGCAAACAGGAACAGGAGGCCAGGCAGCTCCTGAAGGAGTCCCGCGGCGACCAGGAGATGGAGGCCCTGGCCCAAGAGGAGCTCAGCGGTCTGGCGACACAGATTGCCGCCATGGAGGAGCAGCTGACCTTGGCGCTTCTGCCCCGTGATCCCCGGGACGAACGCAGCGTGATGCTCGAGATTCGCGCCGGTGCGGGTGGCGATGAGGCGGCGATCTGGGCGGGGGATCTGGCCCGGATGTACGAGCGCTACGCCCAGAGCGTCGGTTGGAAAGTGCAGCCCGTCAGTGCCTCGGAGGCGGAACTGGGGGGCTACAAGGAACTGATCCTGGCGATCCAGGGCGACAGCGTCTTCAGTCAGCTCAAGTACGAAGCCGGTGTGCACCGGGTGCAGCGGGTGCCCGCCACCGAGTCCCAGGGCCGGGTCCACACCTCGACGGCCACGGTGGCGGTCATGCCCGAGGCCGACCCGGTGGAGGTTCAGATCGACCCCACGGACCTGGAGATCAGCACCGCCCGCTCGGGCGGCGCCGGCGGCCAGAACGTCAACAAGGTGGAGACGGCCGTGGACCTGCTGCACAAACCCACCGGCATCCGGGTGTTCTGCACCCAAGAGCGCTCCCAGCTGCAGAACCGTGAACGGGCCCTGGAGATCCTGCGGGCCAAGCTCTATGAGCGCGAGCTGGCCGAGGCCAACGCCAAGGAGCGCTCGGCCCGTCTGGCCCAGGTGGGCAGTGGGGATCGCAGCGAGAAGATCCGCACCTACAACTACAAGGACAACCGCACGACCGATCACCGCCTCGGCCGCAACTTCTCACTGGAGCCGGTGCTCCAGGGCCAACTGGCTGAGTTGATCGGCGCCTGCGTCTCCGCCGACCAACGGCGGCAGTTGGAGGAACTGGCTGATCAGGCCAGCGGGGTCAACTAGCGAGCGGGTTCTCCCAGCCGTCCACGTACTTGGCCCATTCCAGGTGGCCGCCCTTGGCCATCTGCCGCTGGGCCTCAAACACCGCACCGCTGAGCGGCCGCCGGGGTGCCGATTGCAAGGGCATGCTCGCTTCCTTGGGCGTGCGATTGCCCTTGTGCACGTTGCAGCGCAGGCAGGCCGTGGTGACGTTGTCCCAGCTGTGGCTCCCGCCGCGGCTGCGGGGCAGGACATGATCGATCGAGAGCCGCTCGCTGCTGCTGCCGCAGTACTGGCAGCGCTGGCCATCGCGGTGGAAGACGTTCCGGCGGGTCAGGGGCAGTGGCCGGAAGGGCACGCGGACGAATTGCCGTAGACGAATCACCGTTGGCAGTCCCAGGCCTGGCCGCAGTTGCCGCCCGGGGGAGTGCTCCAGCCCCTCGGCTTTTCCCTTAAGCACCATCACAGTTGCCCTGCGCCAGGTGGTGACGTTCAGGGGCTCGTAGGAGGCGTTCAGAACCAGAACCGAGCCCATGGGAGCGCTGCCTGGGGGGCTGCGCTGGGCAACCCCGTAATTTCTATGCATGCTAGGTGCACTGCCAAGGGCGGATGGTTGACGCATCGCCTGCTGCTGCCTTCGAGGACCCGGCGGCCGCTGCCTTGGCGCCGCAGCCCCATCCCCGTCAGCGCGCCTGGGTGGAAATCGATGAGGCGGCGATCCAGGCCAACGCCGAGGCCCTGAGGCGCTCGCTGCAGCCGGGCTCTGCGCTGATGGCGGTGGTCAAGGCCGATGGCTATGGCCACGGCGCGGTCCCGGTCGCCCGTTCTGCCGCCGCCGGTGGGGCCAGTTGCTTTGGGGTGGCCACGCTTCAGGAGGGGGTGGAGTTGCGCCAGGCGGGCCTGGATCAGCCCGTCCTGGTGCTGGGCAACCTCAGCCATCCGGATGAGTTGCGGGCCTGCCTGCATTGGCAGTTGATGCCCACCCTCAGCGGCATGCGGGAGGCCCTGCTCTGCCAGAACCTCGCCAGCGGCAGCGGCCGTCAGTTGGCGGTCCACCTCAAATTGGACACCGGCATGAGCCGGCTTGGCGCGCCCTGGGAGGAGGGGCCGCGGTTGGTTCAGGCCATCGCCGGTCTGGAGTCGCTGCAGCTGGCGGGGGTCTATTCCCACCTGGCCGGAGCCGATGCCCCGGGAGATGGACTGGATGCCCTGACGGCCACCCAGCAGCAGCGCTTCGACTCTGTCCTGACGGGACTGCAGCAGCAGCAGTTGCCCTCGGGTTGCCGCCACCTGGCCAATTCCGCTGGGACGCTGCGCAGCCGTCAGTTGCACTACGACCTGGTGCGGGTGGGGCTGGCCCTCTACGGCCAGCGCCCCTCGGATCACCTCGGTTCCGGTCTGGACCTGCAGCCGGCGATGCACGTCCGTGCCCGGGTCAGCTTGATTCGGGAGGTCCCCGCCGGGGTTGGCGTGAGCTACGGCCATCGCTTCATCACCCAACGGCCCAGCCGGCTGGCGGTGGTGGGGATTGGCTATGCCGATGGCGTCCCGCGGCTGCTCTCCAACCAGCTGGAGGTGCTCTTCGCCGGTCAGCGGGTGCCCCAGGTGGGGGCGATCACCATGGATCAGCTGGTGCTGGATGCCACGGATGTACCGGAGCTGGAGGCCGGCAGCGTCGTCACGCTGCTCGGGGAGGAGGCCGGTGAGCGGATCGATCCCACGGCCTGGAGCGACCCGATCGGCACCATCCCCTGGGAGATCCTCTGCGGTTTCAAACACCGCTTGCCGCGCCTGCCCCAACGGGCCGTTCGCGGTGCCAGCGCCTGATAGTCTTTGCGGGCCACTGGAGAGGTGGCTGAGTGGTTGAAAGCGGCTCCCTGCTAAGGAGTTACAGGAGGCAACTTCTGTCGAGGGTTCGAATCCCTCCCTCTCCGTTCCCGACCGGGACACCCCGATCAAACCCCAGTCCGACCACGGGCTGGGGTTTTGTTCGTTTAGAGCGCCAGCAAGCGCCGGCAGAGCTCCGGTAGGAGCGCCTCGTCCTGGGCGCGCTCGGGGCCCTCGCTGAGCACCACGATCAGGGCCGGAGCCTTGCCCTCCAGTTCGATGTAGGCCGCGTCGTGGCGGGCCTGGCTCATCCAGCCGGCCTTGCTCCAGAGCTGGGCCCCCTCAGGAAGGCCACCACCCAGGAATCCATCCACTTGGTTCTCGGGGTCAGCGGCGCGGGCCGCGGGCTCCAGGCTGCGGGAGAGCAGCTCTTGCATCCGGCTGCAGGCGCTGGGGGAGAGCAACTCCCGGGCCATGACCGCCTGCAGCACCCGGGCCGTCAGGTTGCTGCTCAGGCGATTGCGGTTCTCCAGCTCGGGGCCATAGGACTGACGCTCGCGGCCATAGGGGCCGTCTCCCCAGGTCTTCTGGCAGGCGTTATTGCCCGGCCATTCCGGCCAGCCCAGCTCGCCGTACCAGCGGTTGATCAGTTGGCGCTGCTGGCTCCACTGCTGCAGGGCCGCCGCCGGCAGCTCCGGTCCGCTGCAGGTTCCCGTCAAGAGATCCACCACGAGCCCCGTGGCGTCGTTGCTGGAATCCCGGATCATGTCGGCCAGGGCCCGCCGCAGCTCCGGGGTGTCGTCGATGAGCTCGCGCTGCAGCCAGGCTTCCGCGGCAAGGAGATAGAGGAGCTTCACCACGCTGGCGGGATAGCGGGCTTGGTTGCCGCGCCAGTGGGTCCCCTGCCCTTCCCCAGCGGAGCCGCCGCGCAGGGGCTGCCCGTAGCGGATCCAGGTGACCGACAGCTGCTCGCTCAGCCCCGGCCGGCCCTCCTGCTCCAGGCTGCTGATCGCCGCAACCAGTGCT
Organism: Vulcanococcus sp. DEBay_Sum22DG08_74; assembly: GCF_017852955.1. Taxonomy (NCBI): domain Bacteria; kingdom Bacillati; phylum Cyanobacteriota; class Cyanophyceae; order Synechococcales; family Synechococcaceae; genus Vulcanococcus; species Vulcanococcus sp. DEBay_Sum22DG08_74. The sequence goes on along the minus strand of NZ_JAFMKL010000043.1, from coordinate 4,875 downwards.
TGCTCCATCTCCCCATCAGGGCAGTAGAACGCCATCGCAGCCACTCGGGGTCATGGCGAGGTTAAGCAGGTTGTCCGTGGGAACACCCGTGGCCTTGGAGCTGCTGCACCCGGGCAGTTCTTGGCGCATCGATGCGCCGCTCAATCTCTACAGCCATTGGTCGGGGCCAGGCCTCGCCACCCAGGCCTGGGCCGGCCGAGCCCTGCAGGTTCTGGGTCAAGCGGCGCCGACCGGGAAGCGCCTGCGGGTGCGGTTGCTGGAGGACGGCTACCCCGGCTGGATTGATCCGCGGGATCTGCTGGGCCATGCCCGTTGTATCGCGGGCCAACGGGCGCAGCTCTGGTCCGAGTCGGCCATTGCTGAGCGCCTGCCGGCCGTCTTGGCCTTTGCGGAGGCCGCGCGCCAGCAGGCCAACCACTACCTCTGGGGCGGGAGCCTGGGGCCCGACTTTGACTGCTCAGGCTTCATCCAGGCGGCCTATGCCGCCGCGGGGGTCTGGATCCCGCGGGATGCCTACCAGCAGGAGCGCTTCTGCCAGCCCGTTGCGGTGGCGCCCGGTTGCTATGGCCTGCTGCGTCCCGGCGATTTGATCTTTTTTGGTCGCCCCCAGCGCTGCACCCATGTGGGGCTCTACCTCGGGCAGGGCCGCTACCTGCATAGTTCTGGCCGGGAGCACGGCCGCGATGGCCTGGGTGTCGATGGTCTGGATCCCCAGCTGATCGATCCGGTCAGCGTTCACTACCGAACGGAACTGCGCGGCGCCGGCCGTGTGGTGCGCTGCCACGACGGCTCCACCCTGCCTTGATGTCCATGGTTTGGTCTTTGCTTCTCGTTCTCGCACTCACGGCCCTCGGCTGGCTGCTGGCGCGCCGCACCGCTTGGGGCCGGCAGCTGGGCATGACGATGGTGGTGCTGCTGCTCGGCCTGCTGGTGAGCAACCTGGCCGGGGTGCAGCTGCAGGCTGAGGCCGCCTCTTGGGTCAATGGTCCCTTGACCTCGCTGGCGATCGGCCTGCTGTTGCTCGCGGTCGATCTCCGGCGCCTCTGGCCCCAGGCCCGGCAACTGCTCGGACCGTTTCTGGTGGCGGCCCTGAGCACGGTCTTGGGGGTGCTGCTGGGGGGCTGGTTGCTGCATCCCCTGCTCGGGGAGGACTGGGACGTGCTGGCGGGGATGTACACCGCCACCTTCACCGGGGGCAGCCTGAATTTCGTCTCGGTGGCCCGGACGCTGAATCCCCCAGAGACCTTGCTGACCCTGGCGACCGCCGCCGATTACGTGGTCTTCGCGGTCTGGTTCGCCATCAGCACCTGGCTTGGACTCAGGGCGGATGCCGCCCCGGAGGCGACCTGGGCGAATGAGGCCCCAAGCGATCAGCCGGAGCGCTCCTGGTGGCTGGCCGGTCTTTGGGGCTTGGCCGTGTTGGCGTTGAGCCAGGGGCTGACGGGTCTGCTGCAGGGCGTCCCCTCGATCCTGGTGCTCACAACGGTCGCGCTCCTGGTGGCCCAGTTGCCGGCGCCCGCCAGCCGTCGCGGTTGCTATGGCCTTGGCTTGCTCTTGATTCAGCCCTTCTTCACGGTGATGGGCCTGAGCTCCCCGGTGGCGGGCCTGCTGGGGGAGGGCTTGCCGGTGTTGCTCTATGCGGCTGTGGTGGTGCTGGTGCAGGCCGCGTTGCTGCTTTTGATCTTCCGCCGCTGGCTGCGCTGGCCCATGGCTGAGACCCTGGTGGCCTCCCAGGCCTCCATCGGCGGCCCCAGCACCGCCCTGGCCCTGGCGACCGCCATTGGCCGCGCTGAATTGGCCGTGCCTTCGGTGGCGATTGGTTTGCTCGGCTATCTGCTCGGGACCTACTTGGGCCTGGGGGTGGCTTGGCTGCTGCCGGGCTGAGCCTCTTTTGAGCGCTTTCCTCTAGGTTCCAGCCAACTTGAGCCGTCCCTCTTGAGCAGCGCCAGCGTTCCAGACCTCTCGATCGTGGTGCCTCTGTTCAACGAAGAGGAGAGCCTGCCGCTGCTCGTCGAGAAGCTGCTGCTGGCTCTGCGTCCCTTGGGCCGCTCCTTTGAACTGGTGCTGGTGGATGACGGCTCATCCGATCGCACGGCCGAGGTCTTGCGCCAGCAGGCCGCCGGGGCCCCAGAGCTGGTGGCGGTTCTGTTGCGCCGCAATTACGGCCAGACCGCTGCGATGGCGGCTGGCTTTGACGCCAGCCGCGGGCGCTTGATCGTCACCCTGGATGGGGACCTGCAGAACGATCCGGCCGATATCCCGATGCTGCTGGAGCGCCTGGAGCAGGGGTATGACCTGGTGAGCGGCTGGCGGCACCAGCGCCAGGACCATGCCGTCAGCCGGCTGCTGCCCAGCAAGATCGCCAATGCCCTCATCGCTCGGGTGACGGGGGTGCGGTTGCACGACTACGGCTGCTCCCTCAAGGCCTACCGCCGCGAGCTGGTGGAGGACATGAACCTCTACGGGGAGCTGCATCGCTTCCTGCCGGCCTTGGCCTTCATCGAAGGGGCCCGCATCGCCGAGGTGAAGGTGAACCACAACGCCCGTCAGTTCGGCCAGAGCAAGTACGGGATCGATCGCACCTTCCGGGTGCTGATGGATCTGTTCACGGTCTGGTTCATGAAGCGCTTCTTGACCCGTCCGATGTACGTCTTCGGTTTCGGGGGGCTGAGCGCCATGGCCATCGGGGCGCTGCTGAGCGCCTATCTGCTGATGGTCAAGTTGGGGGGCGCGGAGATCGGCAACCGGCCCCTATTGCTGGTGGCGGTCCTGGCCCTGATCACGGGCGTGCAGCTCTTTTGTTTTGGTCTGCTCTCGGAGGTGCAGATGCGCACCTATCACGAGAGTCAGGGCCGTCCGATTTACCGCATTCGCGAGACGTTGCGCGGCAGCTTGAGCGGCTGAGGCGAGGCAACAGGCAGGCTGCTGCGGCCACGGAAGTGGGTCATGGCTTCAGCGGCGAGCTGGGCGACCACCTGGTCGGCATCGCGCAGGCCGCGGCGAATCAGGGGCAGGGCCTCGCGGTGGCACCAGAGCTGGCAGATGGCCATGGCCGTGCGGCGCTGCTCACCCCCCGCGCGGAACTGTTGCTCCAGCTGTTGCAGCAGTTGGTGGCGGCCGCGCCGGTCGCTGGCGGCGGGGAGGACGACCGTGTCCTGGCTGCCCTGATCGCTGGAGTTGCTCCCGTCAGAGGGGATGACCAGCTCCATCTGCCCGCGGTTCAGGGCTGCGATGCCGGACGCATCGGTGGAGCGCAGGATGTTGCGCTTGGGCCGGCCAAGGACCCAGCAGGCCGCCAGGACGCCTGCGATGACGATGCCGGTGAGTGCCTGGGTCATGGGCTGGGGGTGTGGTCTGAACTTTTATGTCGCCCCTTGAGGCCCCGAAGAGCAGCTCCGGCAGGGCTCCTTACAGTGCCGAACGGTAGCTGTATTGGCCCACGCTGATGACCGGAGATTTCGTCGCCGCCTGGATGCCCTCGGTGTTCGTGCCACTTGTCGGGATCCTGGCTCCTGCTGTGGCCATGGCCCTGCTGTTCAACGTGATCGAAGCCCGCGACTGAGCTGTCGCCGCTTCATTCCGCGCCACCTGACGTTCTTCCCCCGATGACCGTGACCCCCGTGGCCGACCCCTGTGTCGGCAATCTGGCCACTCCCGTCAACAGCAGCTACTTCAGCCGCGCTTTTCTGAGCGCGCTGCCTGCTTATCGCCCCGCCCTCTCTCCCAACCGTCGCGGTCTGGAAGTGGGCATGGCCCATGGCTTCTTCCTCTACGGCCCCTTCGCCATCTGTGGCCCCCTGCGCGCCACCGAGTACGCCAGCACCGCTGGTCTTCTGGCTGCTGTGGGTCTGGTCTCGATCCTGACGGTTTGCCTCTCGATCTACGGCACCGCTGGCCGCGGCCCCAACGTGCAGCCGGCTGACGCCACCATCGACAACCCCCCTGCTGACCTGTTCACCAAGGCGGGTTGGGCCGAGTTCGCCAGCGGCTTCTGGCTCGGCGGTTGCGGCGGTGCCGCCTTCGCCTGGTTCCTCGCCGGCACGACCATCGTGGCTCCCCTGGTGAAGATCGCCGGTGGTGTTTGGAGCGTCGGCTGAGTCCAGCCAGCTCATCTTTGATTCACTCTTTGCCCGCCAGATCCTCAGGGGTCTGGCGGGTTTTTTGATGCCTTGCCGTTGGCTTGGGCCATGGCTATGGAGTCAGTAGAGCTGTGGTGCTGTGATGACGCGTTGGCCTGCTGTTGTTCTTGCGGCGACCCTCTCGGCCTTGCCGGGGTTGGCTCTGGCTGAGCCCCTGCCGCCGCCGATTGGTCCGCTCCCCTCTTCGGCGCAGGCTGATGCGGGTTACCCGGGGGATGTGGAGAACGCCCTGAGTGATTTCACGCGTTTTCAGTGCGATTTGCTGTTCTTTTTGACCCCACGGCAGAACTGCCCAAGCGATTAATCGGCAAAATCGGAGTTTTGTAATCGCCTGAACGACACGGCTGGTTTCCGCGCAGCTAAAACAGTGCTGTAGCAACCGCTACAAAACGTTCACCTCGGCACCTTTTGGTTGCCTGAGGCGCAGTTCGATCCAGGCCATGGAACGGGGACCTGGGCTGACTCCGAGGAACTATCCATGACCCTCACCTATCGCGGCCAGAAGTACCAGCAGAACAAAGAGGCTGTCTCCCAGAAGCACCCTCAGCTGAACTACCGAGGTCTCAAGTACGTCAAGTGATTCCTGCTTGATTGCTTTGCCCGTAAGCCCCGCTCTTGCGGGGCTTTTTTTGTGTTTCGTGCGCTGCTTTTGCTCTGGTGTTTCAGCGTGTGGTCAATGCAGTGGTGCCTTCGTTTGAGCATCTCTAGTCTTCGCGAACAAGACTGATCTGCCAGG
>NZ_JAFMKL010000042.1:0-13308 GCF_017852955.1 Vulcanococcus sp. DEBay_Sum22DG08_74 | reverse complement strand
GCCTGGCTTTTGTGACCTAGAGGCCGCGCAGCACCGCCAGATCTTCCGCATCCAACGGCGTCGGGATCCCGTGCTCCAGCAGGTCAGCGAAGCCACCATCGCGGCTGAGCACTGTGATCAGGTAAACCCTGCCTGGGCCTGGGTTCTCCAGGTCGTGGATCGCATCGCCGGGGACGCTGACAAAGTCCCCGCCACTGGCGGTGATGCTGGACTCACCGACGTGGAACACCACGTTCCCCCGCAGAACGAAGAACAGCTCGGCGGCCTGGTGATGGCTGTGGGCGGGGACCCGATCGCAGGGGTCATGCACCTCTAGGAACTGCGTGCAGCCGCCGGCTTCCGGCTTGCTGAGCAGGGCCAGCCGGCAGTGGTCATTGCTGCCCAGCCGAAACCCCTGGAGTTGCTCGGGATGCAGGATCCGCGGACCCATGGGCGAGGCAAGGTGCTGATCCCATGCTGGGTCGCTCCTGGAGAACGCGCCAGGACAATTCGTAGCCTGAGATCTTCATCGAGAGCTGCCTCCCCGTGACCAGGCCTGCCGCTGAGCGGATCATCGTTGCCCTCGATGGCATGGCCCCGGATCAGGCCCTGGCCTTCAGCCGCGGGGTCGAGGGCCTGCGCTGGGTCAAGGTCGGCCTGGAGCTCTTTGTTCAGGCGGGCCCTGAGGTGGTGGCCCAGTTGCGGGAGCAGGGCCTGCGTGTCTTCCTCGACCTGAAGTTCCACGACATCCCCGCCACCATGGCCGGTGCCTGCCGGCGGGCGGCTGGCCTGGGTGCGGAGCTGATCACGGTCCATGCCTGCGCCGGTCGTGAAGCCCTGCAGGCGGCCCAGGCCGCCGCTGCTGAGGGCGCCCAAGTCGCTGGACTGGCCGCTCCGACCCTGCTGGCGGTGACGGTGCTGACCAGTTGGGAGGAGCAGCGGCTGCAGCGGGAACTGGCCATCCGTCAGGACATCGCTGAACGGGTTCCGGCCTTGGCGGCCCTGGCCGCAGGGGCGGGAATTGGCGGTTGCGTCTGTTCTCCGCTGGAGGCCGCCAGCCTGCGGGCCCAGCACCCAGAACCCTTCGCGCTGGTGACCCCGGGGATTCGCCCGAAGGGCAGCGCCGCGGGCGATCAGGCCCGGGTGCTGGGTCCCGCTGAGGCCATCGCCGCTGGAGCCTCCCAGCTGGTGATCGGCCGGCCGATCACCAAGGCTGAGGACCCCACCCTGGCTTTTGCCGCCTGCTGCGCCGAGCTGGCCTAGGCCACTGCCTGCGCCGCCGGGCTGAGCTCGCCGTAGAGCCGCTCCAGCTGGTCGATGTTGCGGGTGAGGGTGTAGCGCTCCAGCGCCCGCTGGCGGGCACGCCGGCCCAGTTCTGCACTAAGGACGGGCTGGTCCCGCAGCACCGGCAGCAGGGTGCGCAGTTGGGTGGTGACCCCCTGGGTGCTGATGACGATGCCGGCCCCGCCCTCGAGCACCTCCCCATCGGCCCCGGCATCGGTGGCGACACAGGCGGTGCCACTGGCCATGGCCTCCAGCAGTGCCAGGGAGAGCCCCTCCACCAGGGAGGGAAGGAGAAAGACCTCCGCCAGCTGCAGGAGCGCCAGCCGCACGGCCTGCTCCGGTTCATGGCCCCACCAGAGGATGCCGGCGTCCTCGCCGTAGTTCTGCATCAGCGATTGGCGCATCGGACCATCGCCCACCACCACGAGCTTGCAGCCGCTGGGCTGGACCAACTTCCAGGCCCGCAGCAGCGCTTCGACGTTCTTCTCCGTGGCGATTCGCCCCATGTAGAGAAAGACCCGCTGGCCACTGAAGCGTTGGCGCAGCTCCTGCAGCCGTTCTGAGGGTGCGGTTGGGTTGCTGGGACTCCAGCGCTGGGGGTCGACCCCGTTGGGGATCACCGCCAGGCGATCCCTGGGGACCCCGAGTCGCATCAACACATCCGCCTGCAGCTCCGAGAAGACCACCACCCGGTCGTACTTGGCCAGGGATGGGGCGTAGAGCTGATAGGTCAGCTGCTGGGTGCCGGCGCTCAGGTTGCGCAGGCTGGCGTCAAAGGGGGGGTGGAAGGTCGCCACCAGCGGCAGGCCCAGCTGCTGGCAGAGATCCGGCAGCCGGAAATCCAGGGGGGAGAGGGTCAAGCTGGCGTGCACCAGATCCGGTTTCAGCCGCTCCAGCGACTCCCGCAGTTCCCGCTGGGCTCCTGGCGAGGGAATCGTGTAAACCTGCGACTTGACCAGATAGGGCAGGGCCACGTCCGGGCTCGCCGTTCCTGGGCTGTCGAAGTGGATAAAGCTGATCTCGTGGCCCCGATCCCGTAGGGCCTCGGTGGTGGTCAGGCCGTAGGTGACGTTGCCGCAGAAGGGTGACTTCTTGCCCAACCAGGCGATGTGGGCCACGCAGCGGCTACTCGACCAAGTGCCGAAACTAGCAGCGTTTCCACGGCTGCTCGAGCAGCGCAGCGGCCACCGCCAGCCCCGCCAAGACCCAGAGGACCGGCAGTAGCCCGTAGCGGCTGACGATTGCGCCGGCGAGCACCAGCGGCAGGCTCAAGGCGATGTTGATCAGGTTGTTCTGCAGGCCAAAGACCTTGCCCCGCATCGATTCCGGGGTGTCCTCTTGGATGGTGGTTTGGGCGGGGATGGCCAGCAGGGCGGCCCCCACACCGAGCACCGTGCAGAGGGCGAGGGTGAAGCCGAGGCTGCCGCGCAGTTGGCCGAGCAGCACCAGGCTCCAGGCGATCGTTCCCAGGCCCGCGGAGGCCAGACGGCGGCGGTTGAAGCGATGGCCGATCTGGGCGACAGCGACGGCGCCCAGGGCGAGGCCGATGCCACTCATGGCCAGCAGGGTTCCGAATTGGGTGGGTCCCAGCTGACGGATGGCGGAGGCCAGGCTGATCGCCAAGACATAAAGCGCCGCCAGAAGGCTGTAGAGCAGCACCAGCTGGAGCATCGCGCTGCGGACGGTTGGACGCTGCTTAAGCACCTCCAGGCCTTCGGAGATCTCGCGCCAGATGTTCTCGTCGTGGCTGCGCTGCGGCGTTTCCTCGACGCGAATCCAAGCGATCGAGAGGGCAGCCAGGCCGTAGCAGAGGGGCAATAGGGCGAATTCGCCGTTGGCAATGCCCAGGGCACCCAGGCCATATTTCAGACCCCGCAGGATCGGATCACCCAGGGCAAAGCCGACGATGGTGGCGGCCATGCTCGTGGCCTGATAGAGCGAGTTGGCCGCCAGCAGCTGACGCGTGGGCACCAGCATCGGGATCGCAGCCTGCTCTGCCGGTGCAAAAAATTGGGTCAGCACCGACTCCAAAAAGGTGATGACCAGCAGGGCCCAGTAGCCCCAGCTCAGCCCCAGCCAATGGGGTCCATCCAGCAGGCAGAGGGGAGTGAGCAGGGCCAGGCCGGCACGGATGCCATTGCTGGCCACCATCACTTCGCGCTTGCGCCAGCGATCAGCCCAGACCCCAGCCACTAAACCCAGGACCATCGCTGGGATGGTGTTGGCCACATAGATCCCCGTGGCCAGCAGGGTGATCCACTGGGCCCGGCCCTCGATGCTGAGGTTGAACGCACCGGCGGCCTCCACCAGCGCACCGCCCTCGGGTGGTGTTGCCCCCGCCCAGTACTGGGCGATGAGGAACACCATCAACACGATGTAGAACTTGTCCGCCAGCTGGCTGAAGATCTGCCCAAGCCAGAGCTTGCGGAATTCGGGCAGGGCCAAAACCCCCTGGAGCCCTGTGTTGTCACCTGGAGACCGCGGGTCTTCGCTCACGTTCTTCAGGACCTCCCGGCTACCGATGATGCCCCATCGTCGAAGCACTGCCTCAGCATTCGCCAGGACCGGGCGCTGCGGTTGAGGTGTTCTCGGCACCAGAGCTCCAGCAGTTGCAGCAACCGGAGCCAGACCGACTCCGGTCCCATCAGCGTTCCATCGCGCTTGCGGGGCAACGCCGGCCGTAGCAGCCGCTGCAACAGGGCCAGCTCGGAGGCGTTCAGCACCATCTGGGCGCCGGGCACGGCGCCGATCACGAAGCCCTCACTGGGCAGCAGGCTGCAGCGCCAGTCCCAATTCCCCAGGGGGGGATCCAGGGGCTCCCCGCTGCGGCAGCACTCCGCCAGGGGCAGGGCGTAGCCCCCCAGGGCCAACAGGTGGGTGAGGCCCTGAACACTGATGGCCAGGGCTTCCAGGCTGTCTTGCTTCTCCTTGACCACCAACTCCAGGCGGGCGAGCTGCACCAGTAGGTCCTCTAGTAGACCCTCGATCGCATCGCCACTGGGCACCAGCAGCAGAGCGACCTCGGCCAATCCCTGGGCGGCGGCCAGGGTCTCCAGCCGCTCCGCCAGGTGGGAGAAGTTGCGCAGCACCCGCAGTTGGCGCACGCGCTTCAGGCCGCTGCGGCCCCCCACCTGCAGGCTGAGGACCGCCAGGGGCACAGCGGCGGCCAGGGAACTCTTGGGCTTGCGGGCGCCGGGGGCCGCCAGTCGGATCAGGCCCTCCTCATTGCTGAGGACCGTGATCAGACGGTCGCTTTCCCCCAGGGGACTGCTGCGCAGCACCAGCCCCTCAAGCCGTTGCTCTGGGCTCACGCTGCTTTGGCCCGCAGGGCCTCCATCAGGGCCACCCCCCGGCTGGTCCCCAGCCGGCTGGCCCCGGCTTCGACGAGGCCGTAGGCCTGCTCGAGTCCGCTGATGCCACCGGAGGCTTTGATCGCGGCCCGGCCACGGGCCAGTTGCCGCAGCTGTTTGACCTGCTCAAGGCTGGCCGCCGGGCCAAAGCCGCTGCCGGTCTTGAGCATGCTGGCGCCGACATCGATGCTGGCCTCGACGGCCCACTCCAGAACCTCGGGCGACAGCCGTCCCACCTCCAGGATCACCTTGAAGGGCAGCCCCAATTCGGCGATCGGGGCAAGGTCCTCGCAGAACTGACTGCTGTTGCCGTCGGCCAGGGCCCCGAAGTCCGGCACCACATCGAGTTCATCGGCACCGGCGGCCGCGGCCCATTCGGCCTCTTGGCGCTTGATCTCGGCGGGGATCGCGCCGAAGGGGAAGCCGATCACACTGATCAGCTTCGGGCCCCGCCCGCCGCTTGGACCGAGCCGCTCCCGGGCGAGATCCAGCCAGCGGGAGGCCAGGCAGACCCCAGCAAAGCCGAAGTGTTTGGCCTCATCGCAGCAGCGGAGGATGGCCTCCTGGCCCTGGTGGGGATCCAACAGGGCGTGATCGATCAGGGGAGCGAGATCGGGCAGGTCGCGCACAGTTGCGTTCAGTCCTTGGCCTGGATGACGCCAAATCCTCCATGGTTGCGGCGGTAGACCACCTGCAGCTCATCACTGCCGGCGTCGCGGAAGAGATAGAAGTCGTGGTCGATCAACTCCAGTTGATGCATGGCCTCCTCGAGGCTCATCGCCGGCATCGAGAAGTACTTGCGGCGCACCCCGCGGCTGGGCAGACCGGCTTCCTTGCCGTCCAGCAGAGATCCGCTGACGCTGTCATCGCCGGCCATCTCCACCACGCTGGGGGTCTCGCTGGCGTGGTGGCCATGGCTGTGGTGGTGGTCGCCGTGGCGGTCCTTGTAGCGGCGCAGCTGCCGCGTCAATTTCCCGGCCACCAGATCGATGCTGGCGTAGAGGTTTTCGCTGCGTTCCTGGGCGCGGATGACGGTGCCGTTGGCGAAGACCGTCACCTCGGCGGTCTGTTGCGGAACACGGGGATTGCGGGCCACCGAGAGATGCACGTCCGCCTCTTTCACCATCCCGTCGAAATGACTGGTCGCGCGCTTGAGCTTCTCTTCGGTGTACTCGCGGATGGCTGGAGTGACCTCCAGATTGCGGCCATGAATCACGAGCTTCATCCCTTGCCTCCTCGGCGGTGGACCCGCTTAAACGCTAGGAACGGTCAGTGAGTTCAACCACGGCCTCGCCCACCCGCGACGCAATCTGTTTCGAGCCCACCGGCTGCGTTCCCTTCGCGCTGGCCTGGGATTGGCAGCAGCAGTTGCAACGGCGTCTGCTGGAGGACCCCGATGGGCCGGAGGCAGTGCTGCTGCTGGAGCATGAGCCCTGTTACACCCTCGGTCGCGGGGCCGACCCGGGGTTTCTGGGCTTTGATCCAGCCGATCCCCCCGCGCCGCTGTTTCGGATCGACCGCGGCGGTGAGGTGACCCACCACTGCCCTGGGCAGTTGGTGCTGTATCCCGTGCTCAACCTGCAGCGCCATGGTGCTGATCTGCACCTCTATCTGCGGGAGTTGGAGGGGGTGGTGATCGATCTACTGGCGGAGCTGGGCTTGAAGGCCGGCCGCATGGATGGGCTCACGGGGGTTTGGCTGGAGGGCCGCAAGCTGGCCGCCATTGGGGTCGGTGCCCGCCGTTGGATCAGCCAGCACGGCTTGGCCTTGAACGTGGAGGCGGACCTCGCCGGTTTTGCCGAAGTCGTGCCCTGCGGGATTGCGAACCGGGAGGTCGGGCGGCTGGTGGATTGGCGGCCGGAGCTCTCGGCGGCGGCGCTGCGGCCACGGCTGCTGGAGACCTTCGCGCGTCGCTTTGGTTTGCAGTTGCGAGCCCCAACCCTGCAGGAGCAGCTCCAGGGGTGGTAAGACCGGGGCCAACTGACTGATATCCCCCATGCCGCTCGCCGAGATCAGCTGGACTGGCAGCCGCCAAGATCAGCGCGCCTTGGCCGAGAGGCACGACTGGAGTGCACTCCGCGGCCTTGAGCAGCTCTGGGGGCAGCTGGCTGAACGCCACGGCGATGCGCCTGCCCTGGAGGCTCCCCATGCCAAGCCACCGGAGCAGCTGAGCTTCCGCGCCCTGCATCAACAGATCGAGCAGGCTGCGGCAGGGTTTGCGGCTCTCGGGGTCCGGCCGGGGGAGGTGGTGGGGTTGTTCTCGGAAAACTGCCCCCGCTGGCTGGTGGCGGACCAGGGTCTGATGCGTCTGGGGGCTGCGGATGCGGTTCGCGGCAGCGCGGCCCCCGTGGATGAGCTGCGCTACATCGCGGGCGACTGCGGCGCGGTGGCGCTGGTGCTGGAGTCCGCAGAGCTGCTGCAGCGTTTGAAGCTCAGCAGTGAGCTCCTCGGGCAGCTGCGCTTTGTGGTGCTGCTGCAGGGGGACCGCGGTTCGGTGGTGCCGGTGGTCCCTTGCTTCACCTGGGATGAGCTGATGGCCAAGGGGGCGAGCAGCCCCGCTCCTGCCTGGCCTGAAGGCGGAGAGGAGCGCCTGGCCACCGTGCTCTACACCTCGGGCACCACAGGCCGGCCGAAGGGCGTTCCCCTGAGCCATGCCAACTTGCTGCAGCAGCTGCGCAGCCTCGGTGTGGCGGTGGCGCCGCGCCCGGGCGATCGGGTCCTGAGCGTTCTGCCGATCTGGCACGCCTATGAGCGCAGCGCGGAGTACTTCCTGCTCTCCTGCGGCTGCCAGCAGACCTACACGACGCTCAAGCAACTGCGTCCGGATCTGCAGCGGGTTCGCCCCCACTATCTGATCAGTGTTCCCCGGCTCTGGGAAGCCCTGCTGAGCGGCTTTGAGGATGCCCTCAGCGCCATGCCGGCGAGCCGCGCCAAGCTGCTCCGCTCGGCCCTGAAGGTCAGCCGCTTCCACTGCCTCTCGAGGCGGGTGGCCGCGGATCGCACCCTGATCCCTGAGCGCAAGCGCCGCCGTCTGGCCGCCGCCGCCGGGGCGCTGCTGAGTTGGCCCCTGCATGGGGTGGCCGAGCAGCTGTTCTGGCCGAAGGTCCGCGCTCAGCTGATCGGAGGGCGCCTGCGCACGGCCATCAGCGGTGGCGGTGCCTTGGCGATCCACGTCGATGGTTTCTTTGAGGCCATCGGTATTGAGCTGCTGGTGGGCTACGGCCTGACCGAAACCAGTCCGGTCTTGACCTGCCGGCGCCGCTGGAACAACCGCCGCGGCAGCTCCGGCCAACCGCTGGCGGGCACCTCCATCAAGATCACCGATCCCGAGACCGGGGCGGTGCTGGCCATCGGCGAGCGGGGCAAGGTCTTGGCCAAGGGCGCCCAGGTGATGGGCGGCTACCTGGGCAAGCCAGAGGCCACCGCCAAGGTGCTCGATGCCGAGGGCTGGTTTGACACCGGGGACCTCGGCCACCTGCTTGCCGACGGCACCTTGGTGCTGACCGGCCGCGCCAAGGACACGATCGTCCTGAGCAGCGGCGAGAACATCGAGCCGGGCCCCCTGGAGGAGTGCCTGGTGGCCTGCTCCCTGGTGGAGCAGGTGATGCTGGTGGGGCAGGACCGCAAGGCCCTGGGCGCCTTGGTGGTGCCGAAGCTGGAGAACCTGGAGGCCTTCGCGGCCGAGCAGGGGATGTCGGCCGCCGATCCGGCGCTGCTCAAGGCCCTGACCAGCCGCCTGAATCGCCGCCTGCAGTCCCGGGTGGGCGCCCGCCCGGATGAACGGCTGGCGGGGGTGGCCCTGGTGGAGGCCTTCAGCATCGACAACGGCTTGCTCACCCAAACCCTCAAGCAAAAGCGCGATCGCATCGCCGATCGCGATGCCCAAGCGATTGAGGCGATCTACGGGCGCTAGGGCCGGGAACCCGCCCGAGCCGGGCGTTGTCGGCCTCGCTCGCCCCTGACAGGCTGGGCGCCGCGAATCCCCCTTCCATGGCCGACGGTTCCCTCTCCGTGAAGCGCTCCATCACCGTTCGCGCGGTGGTGACCCCCCGTTGGAAGGAGGACGCCGAGCGCGAGATCAGCGCGGCCATCGCCAATAGCGACGCCCAGCTGGGGCAGCTCGAGCAGGAAGGCCAGCAGCTGGTGGACGCGATCCGCAGCCAGAGCGCCAACCCCCTGGATCCCCGCGTCCAGGAGCAGGTGGGTTCCGTGCAGGAGCAGGTGGCGGCCAAGCGCGCCGAGCTTGAGGAGCAGAAGCGTCAGCTGCTCGAGCAGCAGCGCCAGGTCCGCGACCTGGAGATGGAGCAGATCGTTGAGCAGGGCCAGCTCGACAGCTTCACCGACGTCAAGGTGGGCGACAACCTCGTGGAGAAGCTCCAGGTGGCTGTGGTTGTGCGCGATGGGGTGATCGAGTCGATCGAGGGAGCCCTCTAAGTCGCCACTCCGGAGGTCCCGGCCGCTGAGCCGCGTAAAATCCGCCTCAATTGAGCGGCAGACCTCCGTTGGCCACCCACGAAATCTTCATGCCCGCCCTCTCCTCCACCATGACGGAGGGCAAGATCGTGGAATGGCTGAAGAAGCCAGGTGACAAGGTCGGCCGCGGTGAGTCCGTCCTGGTCGTCGAGTCGGACAAGGCCGACATGGACGTGGAGTCCTTCAACGAGGGCTACCTCGCAGCGGTGTTGATGCCCGCCGGCAGCACGGCCCCCGTTGGTGAAACCATCGGCCTCGTGGTGGAGACCGAGGCTGAGATCGACGAGGCCCAGGCCAAGGCCCCCAGCGCACCAGCCGCCGCTGCCGCTCCCGCCCCGGCCGCTGCTCCGGCACCTACTCCTGCAGCGGCTCCTGCCCCCGCACCCGTTGCGGCAGCCCCGGCTCCCGTTGCCGCTGCCCCCGCTCCTGTGACCAATGGCCGCGTGGTGGCCAGCCCCCGGGCCAAGAAACTGGCCAGCCAGCACGGCGTCGCCCTGGAGACCCTGCGCGGCAGCGGCCCCCACGGCCGAATCCAGGCCGAGGACGTTGAGCGGGCCCTGGGTCTGACCGTGGCCGTACCCCGCGTGGCCGAGGGCTCAGCTCCCGCTGCCAGCGGCAGCGGAAATGGTGCCGCTGCTCCTGCGGCTGCACCGGCGGGCAATGCCTTTGGTCGTCCCGGCGAGAGCGTGGCGTTCAACACCCTGCAGGGTGCGGTCAATCGCAACATGGTGGCGAGCCTGGCGGTGCCGACCTTCCGCGTCGGCTACACGATCACCACCACCAAGCTGGACGCCTTCTACAAGCAGGTGAAGAGCAAGGGCGTCACCATGACCGCCCTGCTGGCCAAGGCCGTGGGTGTGGTGCTGGCCCGTCACCCCCAGGTCAATGCCGCCACCAGTGCCGATGGCAGCGCCATGGTTTACCCCGCTGCGGTGAACGTGGCCGTGGCCGTGGCGATGGAAGACGGTGGCTTGATCACCCCCGTGCTGGCCAACGCCGATAAGACCGATATCCACTCCCTGGCTCGCAACTGGGCGGATCTGGTGAGCCGGGCCCGCAGCAAGCAGCTGCAGCCTGAGGAGTACAGCACCGGCACCTTCACCCTTTCCAACCTGGGGATGTTCGGTGTGGATCGCTTCGACGCGATCCTGCCCCCGGGCACCGGCGCGATCCTGGCGGTGGCCGCCTCCCGTCCCACCGTCGTGGGCGGCAAGGACGGCTCGATCCGCGTGGCGAACCAGATGCAGGTCAACCTGACCTGTGATCACCGCGTGATCTACGGCGCCGATGCGGCGGCCTTCCTGAAGGATCTGGCCCAGCTGATCGAGACCAACCCCGAGAGCCTGGCCTTCTGATCAGCGACGATCAGCTGCTTTCGAGCTACGTCTTCGATCTCCCGGAGACGTTCATCGCCCAGCGGCCCGTGGAGCCCCGCCATGCGGCGCGGCTGCTGGCGCTGGAAGGCCCAGAGGGCTGCAGCCACCAAACGGTCTGGGAGCTGCAGCAGCTGCTGAAACCGGGTGACTTGCTGGTGGTCAACAACACCCGGGTGCTGAAGGCGCGCCTTCAGGCCCGCCGGGCCAGCGGCGGCGCGGTGGAGCTCCTGGTGCTGGAGCCTGTGGAAGGCAGTGATTGGCTCTGTTTGGCCAAGCCAGCCAAGCGCCTGAAGCCGGGCGAGATCCTGCAGATGGAGCATCCCGGTCAACCCCCCCAGCCCCTGGAGATCGTGGCCATCGACGCCGAGACCGGCGGCCGGGTCGTGCGCTTTCCGGCGGAGTGCACCACCCCAGAAGCGATCGAGGCGCTGCTGGCGCGCTATGGCGAAATCCCCCTGCCGCCCTACATCCACCAGCACTCCAGCGAGGACGACAGCCGCTACCAGACCCGCTATGCCTCGCGGCCCGGGGCGGTGGCTGCTCCCACGGCGGGTCTGCACCTCAGCGATGCCTTGCTCGAGGCCCTGGAGGCGCGAGGTGTACAGCGCACAACCGTGACCCTGCATGTGGGCCTGGGCACCTTTCGGCCGGTGGAGACCGAGGACCTGACCCAGCTGGAGCTCCACAGCGAGTGGGTTGAGGTGTCGGCGGCGGCTGTGGAGGCCGTGGCCCAGTGCCGCGCCCGCGGTGGCCGGGTGATTGCGGTTGGAACCACCTCCGTTCGCAGCCTGGAGGCTGTGGCCCAGCTCCATGGGGGCGAGCTCCAGCCCCATGCCGGGCCGGTGAATCTGGTGATTCAGCCCGGCTATCGCTTTGCGGTGGTGCAGGGACTGCTGACGAATTTCCACCTGCCCAAGAGCTCGCTGCTGCTGCTGGTCAGTGCCCTGGTCGGTCGCCGCCGCCTGCTGGATCTCTATGAGGAGGCCAAGGCCGAGGGCTATCGCTTCTTCTCCTATGGCGATGCGATGTGGATCGCACCGGAATCGGTTCTCGAGAGCGCCCGACCATAAAAAAAGCCCCCGCTTGTGCGGGGGCTTGGCTTGGATCGCTCGGATCAGGCGGCGGCCAGGTTGGCGGCCACGAAGTCCCAGTTGACCAGCTTGTCGAGGTAGGTGCTGATGTAGTCGGGGCGGCGGTTCTGGTAGTCCAGGTAGTAGGCGTGCTCCCAGACGTCCATGGTCAGCAGGGCCTTCTGGCCGTGGGCCAGGGGCAGATCGGCGTTGCCGGTCTTGGTGACCTTCAGGGTGCCGTTGTCGAGCACGAGCCAGGCCCAGCCGCTACCGAACTGGGTGGCGCCGGCTGCCTTGAAGGCCTCAACGAACTTCTCGAAGCTGCCGAAGTCAGCGTTGATCTTGTCGAGCAGCGCGCCGCTGGGGGTGCCGCCACCGTTGGGCTTGATGCACTGCCAGTAGAAGCTGTGGTTCCAGACCTGGGCGGCGTTGTTGAACACACCAGCCTTGCCGGCATCACCGGCCACGGCAACGATGGTGTCTTCGAGGCTCTTGCCTTCCAGATCGGTGCCAGCCACCAGGTTGTTGAGGTTGGTCACGTAAGCGTTGTGGTGCTTGCCGTGGTGGAACTCAAGGGTTTGGCGGGAGATATGGGGCTCGAGGGCGTCGAGGCCGTAGGGCAGCGCGGGCAGCGTATGAGCCATGAACGGAAGGATCGTGCTTTTCAATGCCCGGCCAAATGCCGGACGGCGGCGGCATCCTAACGATCGTTTGCAGTTTCGACAGTCGCGGGAACCGCACCGCTGGCGCGGCTCCCATGGAACGGATCAGCCCTTGATCTCGAGCAGTTCCACCTCAAAGATCAAGGTGGCGTTCGGGGGGATCACACCGCCGGCACCGCGCTCGCCGTAGGCCAGATCGGGGGGGATCACGAGCTTGCGCTTGCCGCCCACCTGCATGCCGGCGACGCCCTCATCCCAGCCCTTGATCACGCGACCGGCGCCGAGGGGGAAGCTGAAGGGACCGCGGCCGTAGCTGCTGTCGAACTCTTTGCCGTTCTCAAGGGTGCCGCGGTAGTTCACAACCACGAGCTGACCGGAGCTGGCCTCAGGGCCATCACCGATCACCAGGTCGGTGATGCGCAGACCGCTGGGGGTCATCCGTTCTTTGGCCGCAACCATTTCTCCTCCGAGGGCAGATGCCCCACTGTCGGCGATGACGTCGCTGGCCATGGTGAAGAGGCTGGGGTTGGGGTCCTCCGGATCGAGCTCGATCTGGCCGCTGAAGCTGGCCTGGACTGGGGCACTGGCCACGGCCTGTTGCACGGCCGGCTGGCTGGGGGCGGCGTTCACGGTGGAGGGCGCCACGATCTGGCTCACCAGTGCCAGCAAGAGGCAGCCGACGCAAACGGCGGAGCTGATCAGGATGTCCCGCATGGCTGGATCAAAGAGGCATCAAGGGCCGATTCTCGCCTAGTTGCCTCTCAGTCCGGGATCTCGAGTTGGGATTGCTTTTGCCGGAGCTGCTGCTCCAGGCGATCGATGCGGCCCCGCAGTTCATCCACCTCCCGCTGGCGGGCCAGGCCCAGGTCCTGCAGCAGGTGGTCCAGGTTGCGCTCGACCTGCCGTTCGGTCTGTTTCTCCAGCTCGGGGTTCTCGCCGCGAAGGCTGGCGAGAACGTCATCCACCAAGGCGCTGGCCTGGCTTGGATCCAGGCGCCCACTGCTGACCCAGGCCTGGGTCACGCTCCGCAGGCGATCGGCCACCAGTGAAGTGGTGCCAAGGCCGCGGAAGAGAAGTTGTTGCAGGGTCCGGCTGGGATCCATATCACTTCTTT
>NZ_JAFMKL010000041.1:0-13309 GCF_017852955.1 Vulcanococcus sp. DEBay_Sum22DG08_74 | reverse complement strand
TGCTTGTGGGCATGTTTGGCAATGCCGCTGGCGCGGTCGTAGCCGATGGCGGGGGTCAGGGCCGTCACGAGCATCAGGCTCTGATTCAGCAGCCGCTCGATGCGCTGTTCATTGGCCTTGAGGCCCTCGATGCAGTGCTCGCGGAAGCTGGTGCAGCCGCCCGCCAGCAGCTCGATGCTCTCGAGCACGTTGTGGGCGATCAGGGGCTTGAAGACGTTCAGCTCAAAGTTGCCCTGGCTGGCGCCGATCTGAACGGCGGTGTTGTTGCCCATCACCTGGGCCGCCACCATCGTCAGGCTTTCGCACTGGGTGGGGTTGACCTTGCCCGGCATGATCGAGCTGCCCGGCTCGTTTTCCGGCAGGACCAGTTCCCCGAGGCCGCAGCGTGGTCCGCTGCCGAGCCAGCGGATGTCATTGGCGATCTTCATCAATGAGCCCGCCAGCACCGTCAGGGCGCCATGGCTTGAGGCCAGGGCCTCATGGCCCGCCAAGGCTTGGAACTTGTTGGGGGCGCTGCTGAAGGCGGTTCCAAGCCGCTCCGTGAGCCGCGCCGCGACTGCCTCGCCAAAGCCCTTCGGGGCATTGAGGCCGGTGCCCACGGCCGTGCCACCGATGGCCAGCTCCCGCACCCGCGGCAGACTCTGGCGGATGGCTTCAATCGCCAGCTGCAGCTGGGCGACGTAGCCGCTGAATTCCTGGCCCAGGCTCAGGGGCACCGCATCTTGGAGATGGGTCCGGCCGATCTTGACCAGATCGGCGTAGGCCGTGGCCTTGGCCTGCAGGGCCGCCGCCAGGCCCTCAACCGCGGGCAGGAGACGTTGCTCCAGTTCGATCACCACGGCGATGTGCATCGCCGCCGGGAAGGTGTCGTTGCTCGATTGGCTGAGGTTGACGTGGTCGTTGGGGTGCACCGGGCTCTTGCTGCCCAGTTCACCGCCGAGGGCCTCGATCGCCTTGTTGGCGATCACCTCGTTGGCGTTCATGTTGCTCTGGGTGCCCGAGCCGGTCTGCCAGACCTTCAGCGGGAACTCCTGATCCAGATCACCAGCGGCCACCTGCTCGGCAGCGGTCACGATGGCGCTGCAGAGGGCCGCATCCAGCTTGCCGAGATCGCGATTCGCCTCAGCGCAGGCCGCCTTGAGCTGACCAAAGGCATGCACGATCGCCAGGGGCATGCGCTGGCCGAAGGGGAAGTTCCCTATGGAGCGCTGGGTCTGGGCGCCCCAGTAGTGCTCCGCGGGAACGGCGATGACCCCGAGGCTGTCGGTCTCTTGGCGCTGACTCATGGGGCGGCGACGATTTCGCTGTTGAGTTCGTTGACCTCGCGGTTGAGGCTGAGCTTCGTATCACCCTGGGGACGGAGCCCGGTGATGCCGCTGAGCGCTTCGTTGATGGCGTCGATGCTCACGGGCCCGCTTTCATCGAGGACCACCTTGCCCTCGCGGTCGAGCACCACGACCTGGGGGATTTGGCCCTTCCAGTAGCTGGCGGGGTCAATGGTGCCGTGGGTCTCCCGGTTCTGCAGCGGGTCGGTCTGCAGCAGGATCAACTCAGCGCTGCGGCCCCAGAGGCGCTGCAGTTCGTTGAAGACGACGGCGTACTGCTTGCTGGCGGCGCTGTCATCGAGGAAGAAGCCCAGGATGATCACCCGGTGCTCCTCCAAGGCCTGCGAGAGGGTGCTTCGCGGCGGCACCAGGGAGCCGTTGCCCGCGTAGAGCGCGTAGATATTGCCGTCGTAGCTGTTGGTGTCCCGCGCGGCCTGGCTTGGTGCGGCGAGGCCCAGCACCAGAACCAAGCAGAGGGCCAGCGCTGCAAGGGGCTTCAGCAGCCGGGCCAGGGTGCGGGGCATCAACGCAGGGAAAGCTGCGGCCATTGTGGCCTTCAGCAGGTCAGGAACCGCGGCCGATGCTGCGGCCCATGCCCTGGAGGATTCCGCGGCCGACCAGGCCAATGGCCCGACCAATGACCTGGGTCAGCACCACCACCACCAGATCCCCGAGTCGCCTGAACAGGGCCTGGACCTGGGGGGCAAGGGCATCGCGACCCTCCAGCACGAGGGTGATCAGTTGCTGGCCCCAGCTGAGCTGCTGCAACTCCCGGTCCCGGGGTTCCATGTGCTCGATCGGAACGATGGCGCCTTGCTTGAGTCCATAGAGCAAGCGGCGGCTTTCGTAGAGCTGGACGGGCCTCTCAAACAGGCTGTCCCAGCGTTGCTGGGAGTTCAGCTGGTTGCGCAGTCGCTCCAGGTTCCGTGTGGGCAGGAGATCACTGCGCAGGAGGTAGCGGCGCAGATCAGGCCAGGTGCTGCAGCTGGCGAGGATTTCTGCGCTGATCAGTTCCGCCGTGCGAATCAGCCAGTTGCTGATCAGTGCCTCCAGGTGGAGCAGCGCCTGGGGTTCATCGGGGGCCAACAGGCGGCCGTCCACCAGGATCGGTTGGGCGCAGACCAGGGCCGCGAGCATCGGCAGGGCAGCCGGGAGTTCTGGATCCACCGCGGTGAGGTCACTGGCCTCACTCAGGCTCTGGGCGACGGGAAGCAGGCCTCCCTCAAGCGGTAGTTGGACGTATTCACCGGCCATGGCCCGCATGGAGAGGCGACGCAATTCCGGTTGCTGCCCAAGCCAACGCTCTTCCAGAGCCACACCGCGCAGCTGCTCGTGGCGGAAGCGGGTGATCAGGAGGTCGAACTGGGCCAGCAGGGCGAGCAGCAGATCGCGGCGGTGGTCCGTGTTCAGTCCCTCCAGGGCCATCAGCTGACCGCTTTGGTTGCTGAGACCGGTGGAGGCGGCCGTGATCAACCGCTCTTGGATGGCCTCCCAGACCCCGATGGCCGTGCGCTCCCGCAGGGTGATGCCAACGACGGCCTGCGGCTCCGGGCGCTGCAGCGGAGCCTCAGACGGGAAGGCCATGCTGATCGGCCCCCAGAGCCAAAGCAGCAGCCGTTTGGCCAGGGCAAGTTCCCGCAGCCGACCCGCCAACAGCAGGGCGTTCAGGCCCACCGGCTGGAGGTCGAGCCAGCGGCGGCAGCGCAGCGCTTCCGCTTCGATTTGAGCCAGGCCACTGCGCAGCAGCCACTGGCCAAGGCCCAGCGCCTCCCGGCTCTGCTCGGGTTGCTCGATCCCGCGCAGCGGCCGCAGTTCCACCACCCGTCCGCCCGTCAGCAGGGTGTCAACGGCGGCGCGGATCTCCTGGGGCTCCGCCTGTTGCAGCAGACCTTCAGCCGGCAACTGCAGCAGCCAGCTGCTGGGTAGGTCGGATTCCGCCGGTAGGAGCAGCAGCAGCGGTGCCGGGTGCCAGCGATCGCGCAGCTGGGCGAGTTCTCGCTCCAGCGTGGCCGCAGGCATGCCAGCACTGATGCTCCAGATCACCAGGGCGATGGCTCCCTTGTCTGGGTCGCTGGCTGCTTTGAGCTGGAACGACTCCTCCAGCAACCGCTCCAGGCCCGCCTGAATCAGGGGCTCCGCCAGGATCAGGATCGGAGGTGCGTCCTTCGCCTCGGGCACGGATCAGGGTTGAGCCTTAATGGCGCTCAAGTTAACGGGGATTGACGCCGTTTCCAGTGCTGCTCAAGGCTCTGGCGCACTTAGCGCCGCCGTCCGCTGAGATTGAGCGTGTAGCTCTCAATCCGATAGCCGGTTTGCTCTTCAATGCGATCGAGCAGATCGGCGGGTAATTCCACATCCAGATCCTGGATGGCACCGGACTCGAGGCAGGTGATGTGGCTGTGGGGATCGCTGCGGTAGCCGTAGAGCCGTCCATTGGCGCGATCAAGACACTCGATCACCCCTGCGCTTTGGAGCGCTTCAAGGTTTTGGTAGACGGAGGTGTGGCCGATGTTGCGGCCCTTGGCGTTGAGCCGCTCAAAGATGTCGCGGGCACTGAGGTGATCCCGCTCGTCCCAGAGCAGCTCGAGCACCATCCGACGCTGGCGTGAGAGCCGCATTCCCAGGTCTTTGCAGCGGGAATAGGCGAGATCCACCCCGTGGGTCCCGCCGGCCGATGCGTTGTTGGGTGCTGAGGAACCAGCCACGACCCAAAAAGGTCTCTTACACCGTTATAGAACCCGTAGGCGGATTGAGTGCGTCTTGGAGCCGCTCTGGACCGATGGCCTGCAGGGCTTCGGCGAGATCCACCGTGCCGTCATAGAGCGCGCGGCCGA
Organism: Vulcanococcus sp. DEBay_Sum22DG08_74; assembly: GCF_017852955.1. NCBI lineage: Bacteria > Bacillati > Cyanobacteriota > Cyanophyceae > Synechococcales > Synechococcaceae > Vulcanococcus > Vulcanococcus sp. DEBay_Sum22DG08_74. Next base: position 9,150 of record NZ_JAFMKL010000041.1, on the reverse strand, counting down.
CGATGACGCCGCTCACCCCCAGGGGTGCAATGGAGAGCAGCGAGAGGATGTCCTCGAGGGTGCCGATCCCGCCCGAGGCAATCACTGGGATGCTGCTGGCCTCGGCCATGGCGCGCAGGGCGTCGATGTTCGGCCCGGCCAAGGTCCCATCGGTGGCGATGTCGGTGCTGATGATCGCGGCGACGCCGCTGCCTTCAAAACTCTTGGCCAGTTCGGTGGCTTGGACGGTGCTGGTTTCGATCCAGCCACGGGTGGCCACTAGGCCGTCTTTGGCATCGATTCCCACCACGACCTTGCCCGGGTGACGGCTGGCGAGTTCTTTGACCAGCTCAGGCTTTTCGATCGCCACGGTGCCGAGGATCACCCGATCGAGGCCGCACTGCAGCAGTTCCTCGGCCCGCTCGGCACTGCGGACACCGCCGCCCAACTGGACGGGAATCGAGAGGGCTGAGGTGATGGCCTTGACCGCCTGGTCATTGACCGGTTGACCGGTTTTGGCCCCGTCGAGATCGACCAGGTGCAGCCGTTGCGCCCCCTGCCGCTGCCAATCGAGGGCCTGCGCCACCGGGTCATCGTTGAAGCGGGTGACCTGGCCGTAATCACCCTGATGCAGCCGAACGCAATGGCCATCCAGCAGGTCGATGGCGGGGATGATCTGCATGGAGGCCGGTCGGCTCAAGGACTGCCAGCCAGGCTGCCAGAGGCTGCGATCCCGCAGTTGCACCAGCGGTACCTCAAGGCGGAACGCCCGATCCAGCACGGCTTCAAGCGCCAGCCGTCGCTCCTTCCCCTTGCCGCTCTCTCCGAGAACACGAAAGTGGCGATAGCCCCGCGTCTGACCAAGGACGTTGGCCTGGGCGGTCCACTGCTGCGGCCACTTCATCCCTGGCCGAGCTGCAGGGCCAGGCCGTAGGGGGCGTTGTCCGCAGGATCCTGGATTCCCAGTTCCTGGCGCCACTGGTTGATGGGTTTCTCCCAGCCTTCCTCCCAGCGGGCGATGGCCAGGCACTGGGCCTGGTGAGCGATGGCCGAGCCATGGGCGGCGGCGGCGCTGATGCTTTCGAACTCCTCGAGCTTGAAGCGGAAGTTCGCCAGTTGGCTGGCGCTGGTGAGCAGGACATAGGCCGGAAAGCCGATCTGCGCGGCCGTGATCGCCAGCACCCCGGTCTCCCCTGCCCGTTCGGTGCCAAAGCCGCTGATGACGTGGTGAATGTCATGGGTGGTCGCAATGCGTTGCGTCAGCCATTGGCCGTCGCTCTCGATCGGCCTGGGGCGAAAGAATTCCGGGTCGTAGCCCAGCTGGCGAATCAAGCGGGCGTACTCCCGTCCCAGGCTTCCGGCCGGCAGTGCTTCGAGCGCCTCGATCTGTGGTTGCAGCGGCGGGTAGCGGCCGTCCATCAGTGCGGCCCCTCCGGGGTGTGCGCGGAAGCGCCTGATGCAGTCCTCCATCTGGGGGCTGCCAAGGAAGTTGTCCACCAGATCGGCGATGTTGCTCAGCTCACCGCCACTGCGGCCCACGGCGGCCAGCAACTTGAGGTTGTTGAGGGAGCGCAGAACCTCGTTGAAGCGGCCCATGGCCTTTGCCCGTCAGAACCCTCAGTTTGCAGAGGGCTTCAAGGACGTGCCCAGCGTTTTGAATGGTCAGACCTGTGGGCTGCTGCGATGAAGATCCTGGTGATGGGCGGAACCCGTTTTGTGGGCCGTCCCCTGGTGCAACAGCTTCAGGACGCGGGCCATGCACTCACCCTGTTCACCCGCGGCAAGAACCCGGTTCCCGCTGGCGTCGAGCACCTCTGTGGCGACCGCAGTACGGCTGAGGGCCTATCGGCTCTGGCCGGTCGTCAATTTGATGTGATCGTCGATAGTTCCGGCCGCACCGTGGCGGACAGCCGCTCGGTTGTGGAGGTGACGGGGGCCCCGAGCCATCGCTTTGTCTACGTCAGCTCCGCCGGTGTCTATGCGGACAGCGCCCTCTGGCCCCTGACGGAGAACTCCCCGACCGATCCCGAGAGTCGTCACAGCGGCAAGCTCGACACCGAGGCCTGGCTGACGGCCGAGAAGATCCCCTTCACCAGCTTCCGGCCCACCTACATCGTTGGTGCGGGCAACTACAACCCTGTCGAGAGCTGGTTCTTCGATCGGATCGTCCATGGCCGTCCGGTGCCCCTTCCCGGCGACGGCAGCACGATCACCCAGTTGGGCCATGTCAACGACCTCGCCACGGCGATGGCCCTGAGCATTGGCGTCGATGCCGCAGCAAATCGGATCTACAACTGCTCGAGTGCCCAAGGCATCAGCTTCCGCGGTCTGGTGGAGGCGGCCGCGCGCGCCTGCGGCAAGGATCCGGCCTCCGTTGAGATCCGCAGCTTTGACCCCAGCAGCCTGGACAAAAAGGCCCGCAAGGCCTTCCCCCTGCGGATGGCCCATTTCCTGACCGATATCCATCGGGTCCAGCGCGAGCTGGCCTGGACACCCCAGTACGACGTCGAGCGCTCCCTCGCCGACAGCTACAGCAACGACTACGCCAAGCGGATGCCCACCAGCCCTGATTTCAGCTCCGACGATCAGCTGCTGGCGCTGTGATGTAGCCCCAGGCTGAGCTCAGGGCCAGCGCCAGGGAGGGCCAGAACAACCAGAAACCCAACAGCTGGAGCGGGGCTGCTCCCCCACCGGGCCAGAGCAGCAGTAAGAGGGCGGCGAATTGAAGGATGGTTTTGGCCTTGCCTCCCCAGGAGGCAGGTCCTCCGCTGCCTTGCCCAGCGCGCCAGCCGGAGATCAGCAGTTCACGGGCGAGCAGGAGCCAGATCGCCCAGAGCGGCAGGGAACCTGCAGCGCCTAGCCAGAGCAGGGGCGCCAGGATCAGGATCTTGTCGGTGAGTGGGTCCAGACGGGCCCCCCAGACCGAGCCGCCCCCGGCGCGTCTGGCCAGCCAGCCGTCGGCGGCATCGCTGAGGCCCCCGAGCAGCAGCAACCACCAGGCCAACCAGCCGTTGCCCTGGACCAGCGCCAGGATCAGGGGCAGACCGATGACGGCGCGGGCGATGGTCAGGCCATCGGCAAGCTGCCGGCTGAGGCTGGAGTTCGGCATGGCTTTCCGACCAAGCGTTGCGGTTCATTCTTCCGCCTGACGGAGCGGCCACAATGACGGCATCCGCAGCGCAGTCATGGTCGTTGAACGCCGGGTCTCCGAAGTGATGACCACGCCCATTCGCAGCGTTGGTCGCGAGACGCCCCTCCAGAACGCGGTGCAGCTGATGAGCGATCACCACATCAGTGGTCTGCCCGTGGTCGATGCCGCCGGGGCGCTGGTGGGCGAGCTGACCGAGCAGGACCTGATGGTGCGTGAGAGCGGCTTTGATGCCGGCCCTTACGTGATGCTGCTCGACGCCGTGATCTATCTGCGCAACCCGCTGCAGTGGGACAAGCAGGTGCATCAGGTGCTGGGCAACAGCGTCGGCGAGGTGATGAGCCAGGCCCCCCACACCTGCAGTGGCGACACCCTGCTGCCGGAGGCGGCCCGCTTGCTGCATGAAAAGGGCACGCAGCGGCTGTTTGTGCTCGATGAGCAGCGGCGCCCGGTCGGGGTCTTGACCCGAGGCGATGTCGTGCGGGCGTTGGCCTCGGCCTGATCCCTAGAGCGGTGGCGGCGCCAGCACCGGTGGCAGCGGCCGAGGGGGGAGCAGCGGCGGTGGAGTTGGTGCCCCGAGGGGGAAGTCCCCCGGGGGCATCACTTCAGCAGGCGCGAGGGCATCGGCATCTCCGTTTAAGAACTCCGGTTCCTGGGGCAAGGGCTGCCCATCCAGCAGCACCAGGGGTGGCGGTAGGTCGGGGGCTTCAGGCGTGAGTTCGTTCTCGAGCGTGCTGTTGGCTGCGCTCTCCTGAAGTTCCCTGAGGGCTAGGGGATCGGCCGTGATCGGCGGTTCACGCAGCGGCGCGCGCTTGGCGCTGCCGGGCGGTTGGGCCAGGGGTGCGGGCGACCAGATCAGGCGCGCCACCGGCTCGACCCCCTGCTCCATCAGACGGTTCAGCCCGGCGAGGGCGCGGTCGGCCAGCTGCGCACCGAAGCTCTGGCCGCATTGCAGCGGGTTGCTGCAATCCCGTTGTCCCAGGCGCGGCGTGAGGCTGGCCAGCAGATTGCCCCGCAGGGGGATGGCGCGGGGGCTCAGCCGCAGCAGGTAGGGGACGTGGACAAAGCTGGTGGCTCCACCGCTGATCCAGTTCGCATCGGCCTCGGTGAATCCTTTGACCCCTGGAATGATCAGGCGGCTTTTGGAGGCGTGATCGGGCAGGTAGGCCGCCTTGAAACCGCGCTGGCGGGCCAGGCTTTTGGTTTGCTCGAGGGTCAGGCCATCGCGGCTCATCAGCATCTCCAGGCGACCATCGCTGCGCAGGCCGATGACCATCCGAATCCGCGGCAGGTAATAGCGGATTTGCTGCCCCATCGAAACGCTGTAGGCGCCGCGGTATTCAGGCGGGGGATCCAGAAGATCGTTGTAGAGGCTGTGCAGTCCACCGATGAAGGTGTCGTACTGAGCGGCCCGCTCGGATGTGAGTTCGCCAAAGCCGAAATCAGCACCGCCGTCATGGCGAATCCCCACAAAGGCCCGTTGGCGGGCGGCGGTTCGGTTTCGGCCTCTCCAGACCTGATCTCCCAACTTCAGGTCCCCCAGTGGAACCGTGATCTCCCGGCCCAGGCTGTTGACATGCCGCTCGTACATCGGCCCGGAGACGTAGGCCAGGGCGGAGGAGTCGTTGTAGGCGTCCTGCTCCCGGTCCCAGCCCTCGAGCAGATCAATGCGGACCTTGCGCGGGTCGAAGTCGAGGGCGTAGACGTCCTGGTCGGGCAGGTAGCGGAAGGGTTCGGCCTGGCCGCCGACCGCACTCAAGCGTGAGGAACCCGTTCTGGCCGGCTCGCCCTCGGGCAAGGGCGGCGCGATGGCGACAAAAAACGCAAACAGACCGGCTGGAAGCCAAAGGGGGATCCAGCGCTTGCGTCGCCAATGGGGGCGCTTCTGTTTCGTCGGTGGCGCTGAAGCGGTGTCCAGATGAAGGGACCAGAGATCAGCAATCTAGGGACCGCTTAGTTCGCGCCCGGCAGTTTCAGAACCCGGTCTTCGGCAATGACCCAGCGCTGCATCTTCAGTGGAGCTGGATGGCCGCCCGTGAGTTCGCCGAAGGCGGGCAGCAGCAGGCGTTGCTGGCTGAAATCCAAGCCAAAACAGGGCAACCGCAGCCGATCAGAGCCTTGTCCGAGGACCGCCACGGGGTGCACGTGGCCGCAGATGTTGAGCAGCTCAGGCTCCGGAGGCGTCTCCGGTTCGTGGCTCAGCCACCAGGCGCCGCGTTGCAGGGATGGTTGGGCCTGCAGCGAGGGAAAGACGGCGCCGCGATCGTGATTCCCTCCGACCAGGACCAACTCGCACCCCATCAGTTCGGGAAGAGCTGCGAGCTTCTCCTGGAGTTCAGGGGTCAGTCCCAGCTGGCTATGGATCAGGTCCCCGAGGACCAGCACCTGCTGCGGGTGAAGCGAGGCCGTGAGCTCTAGCAGCCGATTGAGATTCCCCTGATCCCCATCGCTGGGCAAGGGGATCCCCTGCGCCTGAAAGCTCTCGGCCTTGCCGAGATGGAGATCGGCAATCAGAAGGACCTGGAGCTCTGGATCCCAGGCGGCCCGTTGGGGCAGCAACTCCAGGCGGCTATTGCCCCAGGTCAGGGTTTCGTTGGAGCTCAACGCTGGCCCATGACCCGTTGGTAGGCCGCCCGTTGTTGGGTCGCGGCAATCGTGGCTTGAACCTGCGGGTAGGGGCTCAGATCAATCTGTGGGAAGAAGATCGGCAGGTAGGCCAGGTAGGCGTTCACGGCGCAATCGGCGACGCCCCAGTCGCCGCCCATCAGGGGACCGCTAGCGAGCTTGCGATCGAGCACTTCCATCAGCCGGGGGAACTCCCGCTCCCGGTTGGAGGGGACAAACAGGGCCGTGGCCAGGGTGGCGTTGGCAAAGAGCACCCACTGCTGCGCCAGGCCCCGCTCCGCGGCGGTCTGGCATTCGCCCCCAAAACGCTCCGCCAGATAGAGGAGGATTGCGCCACTTTCAAATAACTGCAGTCGCCCATTGGGCAGGCTGGGATCCTCATCCACCAGCGCCGGCACCTTGGCGAAGGGGTTGATGGCGGTGAAGGGCTCTTGGCGGTGCTCCCCGGCCTCCATGTCCAGGAGCTGCCAGGTGTAGGGGATTCCCCGTTCTTCCATGTACCAGCGCGGCATGGAGGCGCGGCTGCGGGCGCCGCCGAACAGGGTGAGGGCCATGGATCAGCTGGAAACCGGCCTGAGCGTAGAAGCTGCAGACAGCGGCGTCGGTTGGTTTTGATCTGATCCGCTCCAGCAACCGTTGCTCAGGACTGGAGCGAATCGCACCTGCCGCGGCTTGCCGAGATAGACCCAGGCCTCGCGACCATCGGACAGGCGGCGCAGCTCCCGCCGGTAGAGCCGGGGTGCTCCCTCGAATCGATCCAGCGCCTGCAGTTCCTGGGCCGTGATGCTGTAGAGCTCACCGCTGATGGGGCGACTGGCCTGGGGATTGCAGATCGCCATCGGGAAGGGCCCAAGGTTGTAGAGCTCCAGACCACTGAGGAGCGCCGTTCCTTCGAACGCGGCATCGCCCAGAAGGCCATGGGAGCGTTCGCCGCGCTTCAGCGTCCCGTAGACGAACACCAGGCCGACATAATCAGGAGCCCCGTTGGTCCCACCCATGACGATTGCGTTGCTGATTGCCTTGGCTGGCTCCTTGGGTGCGATGGCTTTAATCGTGCGTCGTCTCGAGAAGTCCTGATCGGACGCCCCCTAGATCGCCCAGAACTCAGGGTCACACTTCCGCTGCCGAGGCACCAACTTCAGGTCGTGATCAGGGAAGAGGTCGCGGCTGAGATGCCAAGCCTGCTCTTGGGTCTCTGCCTGCAGTGGAACCCTCAGGATGCGCTGGGGGAGCGTGACGTTCAGCTCGTAAAAGAACATTGGGCGCCACCGTCTCTATTCAGGCGGTAGCTAGGGATTTCGCGGGTGGACTCAAACCCAAAGGTTCTTATCCGAAAGCATTGCTGAAGACGGCTTGAAAATTCGCGTGTCCGTGGATCAACAGGGCCGCTGAGAGGGGCACCACGGCGAGGACCAGGGCCAAAAACAGAGCCGAGAGGGGTCGGTGGTTGTTCATGGGCCGCATTGTCGCGCTCTGTTTGGGTGAGCTGACGCGTGCCGAAAAAGCTGTTCGCTTTTTTGGTCTTTCGCTTAGGAGGGAATGCCTGGATTGAACGGTGCTGATGGATGGGCTGGCTCGGGAGCGACTGGGACGCATCAACCCCAATGTCCTCGCCGATCTGTTGAAGCTCACCCCTGAACAGCGGCGTCAGATGGTTCAGCAGCTGAGCGGACTCGAGGCCAACGGGACGATCCCCGTCGAGGTGGCGATGCGTGCCGCCCAAAGGGCCAAAGACGCTGGCGCTTCCTCAGATCTCGCCTGACGCCCAGCCCCTGAGCCATTGCATGAGCGCTTTACTCGGGGCCTTGAGCTCCTCGATCGATCCATAGAGCCAGTCCTGCCAGCCTTCCTGGGGCAAGCCGCTGAAGACCATCAGATTCAGGGGATAGTCCTCGGAGTCGCTGCAGCGCCGGAAGTCATCGCGGTAAAGAAAAACAGGTTTCCCGAGGGCAATCGCGGCACCGAGTTCCAGCATCACGCCTTCATCGGGAGGCGTGCCGTTGACGATGGCGAGGAGGGCGTCGGCATCACGCACGTCCTGCAGATCCGCCTGGGCGACGCGCCAGGCCCAGCCCGGCTGCGCGAGATCCACCTGACCATTTCGCGTGAACGGCTCCCAGACCTCGATCCCTAGCTGCTCAAGGGCCTCGACAAAGTCAGGCAGCAAGCGCGAGCGCCAATGGGCCGAGAAGCCGTAGGGCGAGGCCAGATAGAGGGTTGGTTTAGCCATGGGAGCGTGAGGCGCGGTACTGCTGTTCATCGGCTCTGGCTGCTGCTGCGTTCTCCCAGGGGAAGAGCACCCATTCGCTCGAGTCGTTCACCTCGAGGGCGCTCCACCACTGCGGTTCCACCTTGCTGATCCAGACCAAGGTGGTGATGTCCGTGCGGCTTCGGAAGGGCTCAACAGTGCGCCCGGTTTCATAGATGTCGTCGACCACCAGGCAACCCGCCTCTGGCTGATCCAGTAGCGGTAGGCCCAGGCGATGGCTCAGGCAGACCGCCAGGACCAGTCCACCGCGCGGAACCCCGTAGACCCCCGTCCAAGACGACGACTCAAACTTCTCCAGCGTGGCGTCTAGGGCCCGGTCAAGGTCAGCCCAGCTGAGGGTGCGCATGCGGCTGTGTCTGGTCCCCTGAGCATGAGCCATAGCCCACTGAGATGGGCTGCGGCACGGCCAATCGAGAGAACGGCCAGGCCGATGCAGAGGGGGCAGTGCGTGAGGCTCATCCGCTCAGCTTGCAGGGTTTGCGACCGTCGGTTCTGATTCCCGCTGAATCTTCATGCCAGCCGCTACAAGGGAAGGACGATGGATGGGGCCCGATGCGCCTGCTGCTGTTGTTGGCGCTGCTCCTGGTGGGGTGCCAGAGCGGAGATGACGGTTCTGATCTGGTGGTGAAGACCAGCTCCGGTCAACGGCTGTTGGTGGAGGAGGGCAGCGTTCAACTGGAGGACCGACGCATTGCGCAGCGGGTGAATCTCGAGTCGTTAAAGGCCGAGATCGCCTGGGCCAAGAAAAACGTCGACTTCAATGAACGCGACGGCATCCCCGTTGACTTCTGGCAGAAGGACCTGGAGGGGGACCAGGCGCGTCTGGCTGCCGCTGAGGCACTGATCCAGAGCGAGAAGGAGCACGGCGTGCTCTACCGCGTGGCCCGCTTCGCTCCAATCGTGGAGGGTCCCAACGGGGCGCGTCGGACACTCCCGGTGGTGACGGCCTATTGCGTGCGCGACTCGATCCCTGGGGTGGCCGAGAACCTGGCGCAGTTCAAGATCAGCCAAGGGCAACTGAACTCCCAGGACCCCCGGGAGGTGCTGGTGGCCAAGATCTGCCGCCGCTGGACGACCACGCCATAAAAAAGACCTCCGACTAAAGGGGGCCTGTTCTCTTCTCTGCGTG
>NZ_JAFMKL010000154.1:0-3046 GCF_017852955.1 Vulcanococcus sp. DEBay_Sum22DG08_74 | reverse complement strand
AGCGACGCGGTCTTTGACGATGAAGTGCGCTTTGACGCGGCTTCCATTGCTCCGACGGTCACCTGGGGCATCACCCCGGGCCAAGGCATCGGGGTCGACGAGGCCGTGCCCACCCTGGAGCAGACCGAGCCCGATGAGCGGCCCCTGGCGGAAGAGGCCTACCGCTACATGGATTTGCAACCCGGCGCCCCGATCGCCGGTCTGCCGGTGGATGTCTGCTTCATCGGCAGCTGCACCAATGGCCGCTTGAGCGATCTTCAGGCCGCGGCAGCGGTGGCGAAGGGACGCCATGTGGCAGAAGGGATCAAGGCCTTTGTGGTCCCCGGCAGCGAGCAGGTGGCGGCCGCCGCTGAGGCTGAAGGTCTCGACAAGGTCTTTGAAGCGGCGGGCTTTGAGTGGCGCGAGCCGGGCTGCTCGATGTGTCTGGCGATGAACCCTGATCGTTTGGAAGGTCGCCAGATCAGCGCCAGCTCTAGCAACCGCAACTTCAAGGGACGTCAGGGCTCTGCCAGTGGCCGCACCCTGCTGATGAGCCCAGCGATGGTGGCCGCGGCAGCGATTCATGGCCGCGTCAGTGATGTGCGCGCGTTGCTCAACGCCTGATTGCTCGCGTTTTTCTTCTCAACCGATGGCTAGCTCCACTTCTTTCCCCTCCGGTTCAATCGGCCGCGTCTCTGGCACCAGCGTTGTGGTGCGCGGCGATGACATCGACACCGACCGGATCATTCCGGCCCGTTTCCTCAAGTGCGTCACCTTCGATGCCCTCGGGCCTGCGGCCTTCGCCGATGACCGCGCTGAGTTGGCCGGTGCCCATCCCTTTGATCGCCCGGAGCATCAAGAGGCCTCCGTGCTGCTGGTGAACCGCAATTTCGGCTGTGGCTCCAGCCGCGAGCATGCCCCGCAGGCCCTGATGCGCTGGGGTATTCGGGCCGTGGTCGGCGAGAGCTTCGCTGAGATCTTCTACGGGAACTGTTTGGCGCTGGGGATCCCCTGTCTCTCAGCCGACCACGACACCATGCTGGCCATTCAGGCCGTCGCTGAAGCCAATGCGGCCGCTTCGTTTGTCGTGGATGTGGAGTCCTTGACGCTCTCGTGCGGCGATCAGCGGTGGCAGCTGACCTTGGCGGCGGGTCCCAAGCAGATGCTGCTGAGCGGCCAGTGGGATGCCACGGGCCAGTTGCTGGCCAATGACGACGCACTCAAGGCCACGGCCCAGCGCCTTCCCTATCTGCGTCAGTTCCAAGCCGCCTGATTCGTGGCGGACAGTTGCTCCACTGTCTATGAATGAGATAGCGGCGTAGGGGCCATGGCGAGCAGCTGGCTTGGGGGCGGATCGACAGCCCTGGTGCTCGCATTGATCGGCTGCCCTGGCACCGGGCAATCCGCTCCCCTGAGCGTGGAGCCGTTTTCAGGGGCGCCGGCGCTGGTTGCTCCGGCTTGGTCTGACTGCCGAGGCTGTGATCTGCGCGGCGCGGACCTGAGTGGATTGATGCTGAACGGCATCGATCTGCGCGAAGCGGATCTGCGCGGGGCGGACCTCAGGGGCAGCAACTTGGAGGGGGCTGACCTCAGTGGCGCCAACTTGGAGGGTGCACGGCTGCAGGAGACCCGGCTGAGCAATGCGGATCTATCGAGAGCCAACTTGAGCAGCGCCGATTTGAGCGGAGCTGTGATGATTCAGGCCCTGACCCCTGGGCTGAAGCTCGATCAGGCCATCCTCGTCGGTGTTGATTTCACCGGCAGCCAGGTGATGGTCGGCGGTGAACTGCTGGATGGACCCAGCCCGTTGCCGGCGTTACCGCCTCAATAGAGGCCCTGGCGTTTCTTGGTGAAATCGGTCGGGGTATACGGCACGAATGGCAGACCAGTTCCGCGGTAGTTGAAGTCGTTCAGCTTCACGCGGACGCCACCGACCTGCTCGTAGGGGCTGTAGTAGATGGCGAATTCGTAGCCGCGGCGCTGCCAGATCAGCTCAGCGAAGGATCCGGTGATGTCGCCGTAGTAGCCCGAATTGCCATCGACGTTGAAGCCGATACCACCGCTGAAGAGCAATGGACCAAAGAGCTGTTGCTTCCAGCCGAAGGCCAGGGTGGCGAGGTCGACATTGCGATCAAAGCTGAAGGGGCTTTGACCTTGCTGGAGGCTGCCGCCGCCTGAGATGGAGATCTCGGTGAAGTCGAAGAAGTTTTTCTCAAGCCGGCCCAAGGTGAGCGTCGGACCGCCTGTCAGGGTGATGGTGTTTTGGCTTGTGCCATCGCCGTAGTAGTCGAGCCGGACGTTGGTGTTGGTGTTGAGCCGCAGTCCGGGCTCGATTGGACGGGGGGTGTTTTGGGTGGTCCTGGGGTTATTCCGATCCCCTGCTTTGCCGCGCCAGAGCTGCAAGCTGCTGTTCACCGCTCCATAGAAACTGCCCCTGGTGCTGTCGATCAGGTTCGAGGTGTCGAATTCGGTGCCTTGGAAGTTGCCGAAGGCTGCGCGCCAGTAATAGTTGTGGTTGATCTTTCCCCAGGGCTTCAGGTCGCCTTGGCGCTCAATCGAAGCGCCCAGTGCTGAGTAGACATCCTGTTGACCGAGCGATCCGTTGTAGGTCTTGTAGCGATAGGCCCCAAAGAGGCGGGTGGTGTAAGTGCCGCCTGGGACAAAGCCAATTTTGGGGATAAAGATCTGCCGTGAGAAATCGCCCCAGCTGCGGGTGCCGTTGGCCATGTTTTGGGGATTCAGCGTTGGCAGGCTGACGGTGAAGTCGCTGGTGGAGTAGCCAAAGACAGAACCTTCGAGCTTGATCAGGGCACCGAATAGGTCGCCGATCTGAGCGGGTTGGGAGCCGTTGGGTCCGCCGATTGGATCGCCAGGGAGCACAAAGCTATTGACCTGCCCGTTCAGGGCCCGCGCCACCATGAACTGTGGCTGCACTTTGAGCTTCAGGGGTTGCTCTTCAACACGGACACCGTTGGGTTTGGTGAAGGAGCGACCTTTGATTAGTTCAATTTCTTTGAGGTTGTAGCCGAAGTAGATGCCGCTGCGATCCACGCCGTCATCGGCAATG
>NZ_JAFMKL010000040.1:0-13460 GCF_017852955.1 Vulcanococcus sp. DEBay_Sum22DG08_74 | reverse complement strand
GGTAGCGGTGGCGCAGCCGCAGCTCCTCGCGGGTGTTCTCCTCGTCGTGCACCGAGACGGCAAAGGGCAGGTTGCCCTTGACGCTGTTCAGCACGCGGATGGAGCTGGCCAGCACCTCGATCTGACCGGTGGAGAGCTTGTCGTTAATGGCATCGGCGGGGCGCTCGCGCACCTTGCCCTCCACCTGGATCACCGTTTCGTTGCGCAGGTGTTCCGCCACGGCGAACATCTCGGCGCCGTTGTCGGGGTCGACGGTGATTTGAACGGTGCCGCTGCGGTCGCGCAGATCGATGAAGATCACACCGCCGTGGTCACGGCTGCGGTCGACCCAGCCGCACAGCTGCACAGCCTGGCCGGTGGCGCTCTGACGCAGGTCGCCGCATCCGTGGCTGCGCATGTGGAAACAAGTGGGTGATCGGCGATTGTCCCACTTGGAGTGGGCTCAGCGCCGGTAGAAGGGGCGCCTGACCACCTCGGCGGCTTCGGCTTTGCCCCGGATTTCGACGGCCAGGCTGGTGCCGAGCTTGGCGGCGCCGGTGGCCACGCTGGCCAGGGCAATCCCGGCCTGCAGGCTCGGGGACCAGGTGCCGCTGGTGACGGTTCCAACCACCTCTCCGTTCTGGAGAACCGGGTAGCCATGGCGGGGGATGGCGCGGCCCTGGAGCTTCAGCCCAACCAGGCGCCGTTTCAGCCCGTCCGCGGTTTGCTGCTCGAGGACCGGGCGGCCGATGAAGTCCTTGGGCATCTCCAGATGCACCAACCAGCCCAGGCTGGCCTCCAGGGGCGAGGTGCTGGCATCCATGTCACTGCCATAGAGATGCATGCCCGCCTCCAGTCGGAGGGTGTCGCGGGCGCCCAGGCCGCAGGGTTTGACGCCCCGCTCCAGGCAGGTGGTCCAGAAGCGTTTGCCGGCATCGGCGGAGAGCAGCAGCTCAAAGCCGTCCTCACCGGTGTATCCGGTCCGTCCAACGAACGCCTCACCCAGGCCAGGCAGCGTCAGCTCCCGGTGGCCAAAGCGCGGCAGCCCAGCGAGGGAGCAGCCCGCCAACTCCTCCAGGAGCTGTGCGGCCTCCGGTCCCTGTAGGGCCAGCAGCGTGCCCGAGCCCTTCAGGTCGATCAGCTCGATGCCGGCGGGCTCCAGCTGGCTGCGCATCCAGGCCGTGTCGCTCTCGGCACAGGCGGCGTTGATCACCAGCACCAGTTCGTGGACCTGCTCGTTCTCCAGCCAGCCCCGGTCGTAAATGATCAGGTCGTCCCGGATGCCCCCTTCGGCATTGAGCAGGACCGAATAGCAGGCCTCGCCAGGCCCAATCCGAAAGAGGTCGCTGGGCACCAGGCCCTGCATGGCGTCCTTGACGTTGGCTCCCCGCAGGCGCAGGACGCCCATATGGGAGATGTCAAACAGGCCGCAGTGCTCACGGACGGCTTGGTGCTCGTCGATCAGGCCGCTGAATTGCACGGCCATCTCCCAGCCGGCAAACGGGACCATCCGTCCGCCGGCCTCCCGCGCCGCATCGAAGAGCGGCGTGCGCTGGAGGGAAGGCGAGGCGGCCATGGCAGTCCAATGCTCAGGCGGATCCTATGGATCTTGTTCAACAAGGGGAAGAGAACCCGGAGCTTTGCCGCTTCCTATGGCCGCCACGGGACGGCCTGATTACGGTTGGCAGCCCAAGCCTCCAAAGCGATAGGCCCGCGTCCCTGCTGCAGAAGTTGCCGCCACTGCGCCTCCCCCAAGGGGGTGGAGTTGGGTTGGTGCCGTCTGCGCAAGCTGCCGATTCATCCGGAGCTGGCGGGGGAGTTGTGGTGCCATCACTGGACGGCTCGGCCGCCGCGTCTGCCCGTTGTCGGTCAAGGGGATGGCCTGCAGCCAGCGGTGCGCGACCGCCAGCTCGCCCTCACGGATGTACTTGAAAGCTGAAGCAAAACCGAAGATCTCTGATCTCTTCTGTTTTGTTGTCTGGGCGTCCTGGATTGCCGGGCTGTAGGTGTCAAGCTGAGCCGATCAGGTTTTGGGGTACGGGAGGTCAGAGACGCATGCTCACGTCCACCATCGCGACCCCGATTGAGCTGATGTCCGCCCAGGTGGACAGCGAGACCCTCTCGTTCCCCACCGGTGCTGCGATCTTCAGCAGTGGCCAGACGGCTAACGCCATTTACGGCGTGCGCCGCGGCATCGTCGAGGTGATTGATGCCAACGGCGACAAGCTCTGCTGCAGGCCGGGTGAGTTGTTCAGCTACCAGGACATCGTTTGGAAGGACGGCGTCTACCGCAATGACGCCATCGCCCGCACGCCGGTGGAGTTGGTCAAGCTCGATCGCCTGCGCTTCCTGAACCTGCTGCATAACCACCCGACCCTGGCGGTGCAGTTGATCGCCCAGCAGCACGAGCGCCTGCGTGAGCAGCGCGCCAGCGGCACCTGCTCCTACTGAATCAGCGATCCAGCAGGAAGAGCAGGCTGCGCACCACCTTGGCGGCCAGCACGCTGCTGACCCCGCTGGGGTCGAGCATGGGCGCCAGTTCCACCACATCGGCGGCCACCAGGTTGTGGTGGCGCAGTTCATCCACCAGGGCGGCGAAGTCCCGCCAGAGGAATCCCCCCGGCTCCGGGGTGCCCGTACCGGCCATCACCGCCGGGTCAAACCAGTCCAGGTCAACCGTGAGATAGAGCGGTTTGCCCCGGAGGGGTTTGAGCGCCTCGGCCATCCGCTCGATCGCGACCAGGCGTCCGGTTTGGCGCAGTTCGCTGAATTCCTCGCGGGTGCCACTGCGGATGGCGATCTGCAGCAGCTGTTGGCTGGGCAGGACCTCCAGGCAGCGGCGCATGGCGCAGGCATGGCTGTGGTTGGCGCCGAGCCACTCATGGCGCAGGTCGGCGTGGGCATCGAGTTGCACCAGCACCAGTTCGGGATGCTGCTCGGCGACGGCGGCCACTGCTCCTGAGCTGATGGAGTGCTCACCGCCCAGCATCAGCGGCTTGAGGCCCAGCCCCAGCACCGCCTGCGTCGCCTGCTTCACCGCGGCCACCACAGGCTCTGGGGCGCCGAAGGGGATGTCCACGGCGCCCAGGTCGGCAATGGCCAGTTCCTCGAGATCCCGATCGAGCTGGGGGCAGTAGCTCTCGAGGCCCGGGCTGACCTCGCGGATCGCCGCTGGGCCAAAGCGGGTGCCAGGCCGGAAGGAGGTGGTGCCGTCGTAGGGCACGCCGAATAGGCCCACCCGGCAGCCGGCGGGATCCCGCTGGCTGCCCATGTAGATGGCGCCGTCGCTGTCAAAGAGGTCGTTCATGCGTTGATCGCGCGTTCGATGGCGGCGGGGATGGCGTCAAAGGCGCCGCGCTGCCAGCGGGGACTCCAGATCTGGCAGCCATCGACCACGGCCGCGGCGCGGGAGGGATCCGGCTCCAGATAGCGGCGGCCGTCGATGGCGGCGAAGGTCCAACTCCACCAGCCGCTCGGGTACATCGGCACCCAGCCGTACATCGGATCGGCATGGCCAAAGACCTCGCGGATCACCTGGACGGTGTCGATGTGGACCTGACGGAAGGCCTCGGGGGATTCGCTCTGGGTGGCGAAGACGCCACCGGGCTTGAGGATGCGGCGGCACTGCTCGAAGAAGGCCCGGTTGAACAGGCCTTCGGCGGGGCCAGCGGGATCGGATCCATCGACGATCACCACGTCGTAACTGGCGTCAGCGGCATTGGCGGCCCAGGCGATGCCGTCGCCCACGGTCAGGTGGAAGCGGGGATCGCTCCAGCAGCCTCCGCCGATGGAGGGCAGGTGCTGCTGGCTCCACTCCACCACCAGTCCGTCGATCTCGACCATGTCCAGGTGCTGCACGCCGGTGTGGCGCAGGCACTCGCGGGCGGTGCCGCCGTCGCCACCGCCAATCACCAGCACCCGCTCCACCGCTGCGGCGCTGCAGAGCGCCGGGTGCACGATCGATTCGTGGTAGTGCCGCTCCTGGCGCTCGGCGGTCATCCAGCAGCCGTCGAGCAGCAGGCCCTTGCCGTAGCGCTCGCTCTCGATGATGGTGACCGTCTGGAAGGGGGATTGCTCTTCGGCGATCACCCGCCCGGCCAGTCCGTAGCGGACACCATCAAAGATCTCGTCCACCCAGCCGGGGGTTGGAGCGGGAGCGGCACTGTCGGCCATCGCAGGGGCGCGGGGAGATCTCTCCAGATTTGCGCACCGCCCTCCCTAGGCCTTGAGGGCCTCGATGAGCTCAGGGCGGCTGTGCCAGCTCCAGGGGCCGCTGGTGACGGCGTCGATCTGCAGCTCCCGGCGCAGGTCCTCCAGGTTGCGGGGCATCAGAGCTTCCCAGGGCTGGGCAAAGAGGGGTTGGGCGTTGGCACCCATCTCCAGCCCTTCACTGATGCGGCCAAAGGCATAGGCCGTGGTGTGGGCCTTGTCGGCGTGGCTTTCCAGCTCGTCGATCGGGGTGTCATCCCTGAACCAATTCAGCAGCAGGGACATCAGGTCGGTGAAGGCCAATCCTGGGTGGGAGAACTGGGCGACGCTGACGCTGATCACCCCCAATTCGCCGAAGTTGTCCAGGCTGAATCCCGTGAGGATGTGGTGTAGGTCGTGGGTCGCGTAGACCCGGTAGTTGATGTAGTCGGCGTCGGTCTCGAGATTGCTGAAGAAGCTGGGCTCGGGGAAGAAGTTGATGTCGTAGCCCAGGGCCCCGAGCACCGTGGCGTAGGTGTGACCCAGGCTGCCTTTGGGCAGGGCTTTCAGGGCCTCTGGGTCGTAGGGCCCGCTGAGCTGCCGGGTTTGGATCAGCCGCTCGGCTTCGGGATCGCGGGCCAGACGCTTGCGGCAGAGCTTCATCGGGTTGGAGTCCCGCAGCCGGTGGGAGAGCTCAAAGACGTTCTGGGCTGACTCCCCTCCTCCAGCCGCCAGGTCCATCAAGCCCAGAAAGCCCTGGATTTGCTCGGGGCTGGCCAGGCGATCGAGGTAGCGAAAACCCATGGGGGCTCCAGTGCCGGCCCCTCAAACTAGAAATGGTTTTTCGATCAGACCGCGTCCTGCTGCTCCTGGCGGATCTGGGCCTTGGCCTGCTGCCAGAGACCCTCGAGTTCGCGGATGCTGCGGCCCTGAAGATCGCCCCCCAGGGCGGCTTCGACGCGGGAGAAGCGATCGAGGAAGCGCCGGTTGGTGCCCGCGAGGCCCTCCTCGGGTTCGATTCCGCACCAGCGCGCCACGTTCACCAGGGTGAACAGGACATCACCGAGTTCCTCCTGGGCGTGGCGCTTGTCCCCTGAGGCCACGGCTTCCTTGAGCTCATCGAGCTCCTCGTGGACCTTCTCCCAGACACCGTTCATGTCATCCCATTCGAAGCCCGCCTTGGCGGCCTTCTTGGAGATGGTCATGGCTCCGGCCAGGGCGCCTTGGCCGCGCACCTTGCCCGCCAGGCGATCGCTCAGGGGACTGGCGGAGGGCGGAGCCTCTCCTTTTTCGCTGGCCTTGATGGCCTCCCAGGTGTCCTTGACCGCGGCGCTGTCTTTGGCGATGGCATCGCCAAAGACGTGGGGGTGGCGGCGGATCAATTTCTCGCTGATTCCCTGGGCGATGGCCTCGAGATCGAAGCGCTGCTCCTCCTGGGCGATCTGGGCATGGAGGACCACCTGCAGCAGCAGATCGCCGAGTTCCTCTTTGAGGTGGGCGTCATCCCCATGGCGGATGGCGTCGGCCACCTCGTGGGCCTCCTCGAGCACATAGGGCACGAGGGACTGGTGGGTTTGCTCCAGGTCCCAGGGGCAGCCCCCATCGGGATCGCGCAGCTTGGCGACCACCGCGATCAGCTCTTGCAGGGCGTCGCTCATCGAAGGGGGGCCAGCTGGCTCCTCACGATCTCATTGCGCTGCAGGCCGGCGGCTGAACCAAAGCCGGTTGAACAGGGCCTGCAGCAGTTGTGTCGCTGGCTCCATTCCCGCCCGATGCAACTGCCCCGCCAGACGATCTGCATCCACGGAGTAGACCCCGGCATTGCGGGAGGCCATCACGCGCTCGATCGTTTCGGAGTCCATGCCTTGGGCGTGGAAGCGGGCCCGGGCGATCGCCTGCCAGAGCTCCATGTCCGCCCCGGGTTCTTCACTGAAGCCGCTGATCACCAGCACGCCCCCAGGGCTGACGCGGGCACAGAGCTGTTGGAGGCAGTCCTCTTGCTCAGCCGGAGGAAGCAGGTGCAGGACGTTGTGGCAGATCACCGCGTCAAAACGGCCTGGCACCTCCTTGAGGTCGTTTGGGGCCCAGCCGATGCGACTGCCCGCTTGGACGCGGGCGATCACGGCGTCGCAGAACCCCCGCATCTGCTCGCTCGGCTCCACCAGCTGCAGGTGTGCGCCGGGCATGGCCCTCAGCAGGCTTGGCAGTTCTTCCCCTGCCCCAGGGCCCACCACGAGCGCCGATGAGGCCGTTGGCACGAGGGCCCCGAGTGCAGCAGCGGCGAGCTCGAAGTGGGTGTCGTAGGCGGGAATCAGCCGGCGAATGCTCTGGTCGTAGTGCCGGCCGTAGTCGCCATCGAAATCAAGGAGCGCCATGGGGCTTCGCGATTGCCTGTGGTCTAGCGACGGCGCCAGAGCCGTGGCATGGGATCACCGTCCTGCAGCAGGTGCAGCCAGGCGCTGGCCTCGATGCCAACCAGGGCCACCCAGAGCAGCCGCTCCTGCTGCTTGAGCCTGGTCAGCAGTTCGCTGCTCGAGGGGGCTCCCCAGGGGTGCAGCAGGCCGCTCAGCAGCAGGACAATGCCGAGGCCATAGCCCACCCGCACCAGGGTTCCGACAACCGGCGTGTGGGACAGGATCGAGCGATGGCGCAGGGTCTTGCGGTAGGGCCACCAGAGCCAGCGCAGGGGCCCCCAGCGTTGGTAGGGCCGGGAGTTGGTGTCGAGATCGGGGGAGAGCCAGAGGCCTCCGATCAGGAAGGCCAGGGCGCTGACGACCGTTCCGAGAGGTCCAAGCCAGGGCCACCAGAGCAGCCCATAGGGCAGGGCCAGCCAGCAGGTGGCGCGGTCGTGTTGCTGGCCGCTGGCCATCGCCGGGGGTGAATGCTGCCCTGCAGAATGCCGTAACCGCCCGGTTAGCTCAGCGGTAGAGCGCCTGCCTTACAAGCAGGATGTCGCTGGTTCGAACCCGGCACCGGGCATTACTGCACTAGTGGGCTGAAGACAGCTCCCCGCCGCGGCCGCCGGCTTCTTCTGCCACACCGATGCGGGCGAAGAGATCGGTGCTCTCTTGGTTGAGGTTGATCACCTCGACCTGGCTGCCGCCGAGCTTGAGCTTGCGGATGACCTGATCCAGGGCGGTCACGCCGCTTTGATCCCAGATGTGGGCCTCGCCCATGTCGATGGTCACGCGAGCGGGATGCTCGTGCAGCTCAAACCCCTGGCGGAAGTAGATGCTGCTGACGAAGAACAGCTGACCGCGGACGCGGTAGATGCGGTGCTCGCTGCCGCTCTGCTCACTGCTGACCTCGATCACCTTGGCGACCTTGCGGCTGAACAGGATCCCCGCCAGAGCCACACCGGAGAGCAGGCCCACCGCCAGGTTGTGGGTCAGCACGGTCACCACCACCGTCAGCAGCATCACCGAGGTGTCGCTCTTGGGGATGCGGCGGATGCTGCGGATCGAATCCCAGTTGGCGGTGTTGATGGCGATCATCACCATCACCCCAACCAGGGTGGCCATCGGGATCTGATTCACCCATTGGCTGGCCAGCAGGATCATCGCCAGCAGGCTCACGCCCGAGGTCAGGGTGGAGAGGCGGGTGCGGCCGCCATAGCCCACGTTCATCACCGACTGGCCCACCAGGGCGCAGCCGGCCATGCCGCCGAAGAACGAACTGACGATGTTGCCGATGCCCTGGCCGCGGGCTTCCTGGTTTTTGTGGGACGAGCTGTCGGTGACGTCGTCGAGGATGTCCTGGGTCAAGAAGGTCTCCATCAGACCCACCAGGGAGATGGCCAGGGCGGTCGGAAGGATCAGGCCCAGGGTGCCCGTGGTGAAGGGAACCTGCGGGATCCCGAATTGAGGAAGGCCGCTGGGCAGGGTGCCGAGGCTGCTGACCGTGGGCACATCCAGGCCCATGCGAATCGAGATCCCCGTCGAGATCAGGATCGCCACCAGGGCCGATGGCACGACCTTGGTGAAGCGCGGCATCACGTAGATGATCACCAGGGTCAGGGCCATCAGGCCCCAGACCGCCGGCAGCTGCCCCGCGGTCACCGCCACCTTCTCGGGGTGGAAGAAATCAAGGCCGAGCTGAGGAAGCTGGGCCAGGAAGATCAGGATTGCCAGGGCATTGACGAAGCCCGCCATCACCGGTTGCGGCACGAAGCGCATCTGGTGGGCGAGCCGTAGATAGCCCCAAGCGATCTGCAGAACACCCGTCAGGACCCCGGCCGCCAGCAGGTACTGCAGGCCCATGCCTTCGCCGAGGGCGTTGCCCTGCTCCACCAGCCCGGTCATCAGCAGGGCGGTGGAGCCCGTGGCCGAGGTGATCATCGCGGTGCGCCCGCCGAAGACCGCCAAGGTCACCGAGAGCATGAAGGCGCCAAAGAGACCCACCCGCGGATCCACGCCGGCGATTCCGGAGAAGGCGATCGCCTCGGGGATCATCGCGAAGGCCACCACCAGGCCCGAGAGGATGTCCCGATGGGGTTTGCCCCACCATTCTTTGAGGGCGAAAGTCATAGGGATCGGCGGCGGCTGTCGTCTGGCGTTCCCTACAGGGAACCGCCCGCTGGGGCCGACCCTATCAGTGCTGCACTGACCGACCTGAGGCGTGCGCAGGCCTCGACGTCCAGCGCTTGAGGGGGCATGCGGCAGCTGGTGGGATAGCCCCGCAGGTTCCCGAAGCCGCCTGGTCCGTAGAACACCCCGGCCTTGGCCTCCGGCGCGGTCGCGGCAAAGAGCTGGGGCAGGGCCCCCATGGCGGCGCTCTGGAAGAGCGGGTCCATCAGGCGGTAGGCCAGGCCTTCGAGCTTGGCGTTTTTCGAGGCCACGGAGGTGGGCTGCAGGTTGGTGCGGGCCAGGCCCGGGTGTGCCACCAGCGAGAGCACGCTGGAGCCCTCCTGCTCGAGCTGGCGTTGCAGCTCCAGGGCCGTCATGGCGTTGGCCAGCTTGCTTTGGCCGTAGGCATCCCAGGGCCTGTAGCGCGTCTCGCCCTGCAGGTCATCGAAGGCGATCCGGCCGAAGTAGGCCGCACCGGAACTCACATGCACCACCCGTCCACTGGGGCTTTGCTTCAGCAGGGGCAGCAGGGCCTGGGTCAAGGCGACGTGGCCCAGGTGGTTGACCGCGAATTGCAGCTCGAAGCCCTGGCGGCTCAGGGTCCGGGGCGGCGCCATCACTCCGGCGTTATTCAGCAGCAGGTCCAGCTGCTCCACCTGGGCGGCGGCCCGCCGCACGCTCTCCAGGTCCGCCAGGTCCAGTTCCAGCGGGATCAGCTCTCCGCCGGTGTCCGAGCGCAGGGCCGCGGCGGCGGCGTTGGCTTTCTCGAGGCTGCGGCAGGCCAGCAGCACGCGGGCCCCTTTGGCGGCGAGGGCCCGGGCACTCTCCAGTCCCAGGCCGCTATTGGCCCCGGTGATCAGGGCGGTCCGCCCCCGTTGATCGGGAATCTCAGCGGCGGTCCAGGGCACGGCGGGGCGGGGCACTACGGCCCCAATCGTCTCGCCCGCAGCTCCAGCACCGTGGGTCCGACCCAGAAACTGCCGGGATCCGAGGCGGCCGCCTGGATCTGCCCGAGTGCTGCGGTTTGGTCCGCAGCGCTCCAGAGCCCGAGGCGCTGCAGCTGCAGCCCGTAGACCGCAACAAAGCGCTCCAGCCACTGCGCCGCCATCGAGCCTTGGGGACCGAGCACGGGCAGTGGGCGCAGCTCTTCGATGCTCCAGCCCCGCGCCGTCAGCAGCGACGGCAGCCTGCGGTTCACATCCGGATCACCGCCGGCCGCGCGGAAACTCCGCTGGCAGGCCTGGCCAAAGCGAGCAATCGCTTCGGCCCCGGGGTGCAGGGCGAAGGTGTCCCAGTGGACGTACTCGTGGAACAGCACCTGGCCGCCGGGGCGGATGCATTGCCCCAGGCCCGCCAGGAGCGGTTCCAGGTCCGGCAGGAACATCGCCAGCCAGCGGCACCAGGCGAGATCGAACTGCTCTTGGGGCCAGGGATCCTTCAGCAGGTCGTGTTGACGGACCTCCAGCTGATCGATGCCGCTCCGGCGCGCCAGGGCTTGGGCCTCGGCGGCGTAGTCAGCGCTGAGCTCCAGGCCCAGGACACGGCCGCTGGGTCCGACGAGGGCAGCGAGATCGGCTGCAGCAAAACCTGGACCGGCTCCGAGGTCGAGCAGGTGCTGCCCGCTGTGGATGCCGGCCCGAGCCCAGGCGGCTTGGCTGATGGGAGACCAGAGCTCGTGCTGAAAGCGCAGGCGTTCCAGTTCGCTCTGGTGGGTCCCCAGGACGTAGTCCGAGGCCATGGCCCCGCGGCTCAGTCTTCGGGGAAGAGCAGGGAGGCGAGTTCGTCGGGATCCACGTCGTAGACGCGGGCCAGGCTGGTCTCGATCGCAGCGGTCACCTCGCCGGGCAGGAAGCGCATGGCGCTCAGGGCGTCATCGGTGATCTCGTCGCTCAGAAGCTTCTCGCCGCCGAGCTTCTCGTCATTGATCACCGCCATTACCCAGCTCTGGTAGGCGTAGACCAGATCGGCAAACTCCAGATCGGCGTCGTTGAAGTCGAGGGCCATGGCTCGGCGTTCACTTGACCGCAGTCTGCACACCGATGGGGAGGATGGATGTCATGACAACTGCATCTCCTGACCCACTGGCCCTGCAGGCGACCTTGGTGGATTTCGCCCTGGCGGAGTTGGTGCGCCAAAACCGAGAGAGCTTCCAGCCCCTCTGGAGCAGTGAGAGCTGGGCGAAATTGCTGATCTGGATGGCTCTGAACTGCGGCTGCAGCGGCGATGAGGAGGGTCTGAAGACCTTCGCTGAGGCCCTCGGTGCGGTCCAGACCGGCCGGATGCGGCGGGTGTTCTTCGAGCGGGAGCTGGGGGATCTGGAGCTGCAACTGATGGCCGATCCCGCAGAACAACAGGTGCTGGTGCTGCCCCAGGGCCCCGCCGATGAGGTGCTGGAGCCGGGACGCATCACCCGCGCCCTGGAGCGCGTTGGGCTGACGGAGCGCTTGCCCGCGGATCAGGAACGGTGGCAGCGTCTGGACGCCCTTGTGGCCATTCCCTGGCTGGAGCAGGCTTGATGGAGCTGATTGCGCGCTACAGCAACCCCGGCTTTGAGGCCCTCTCCGATGGGGTGATGGCCTTCTTTGAGCGGCGCGAGGACCTGCAGCGTCCCGGTGTGGCGTTTGGGCCCGATGGGGCTGAGCCCGCCAAGGTTTCGACTGACATCAGCCTGGTGGCGATCGATCGCTCCGACCCCGAGGCCTTTGCGCTCGCGGAGGTGATCCTGCGGGGGGTGACGGCCGGCCTGGAGCGCTACCTGCAGGAGCGTCCCCTCTTCCGGGACTGCTGCCCGGATCAGGAGCTCTTCGTGAACCCGATCTTCAACCTGCAGCGCTATGCCCCCGGCGAGGGCTTCAAGCGCTGGCACTGCGATTGGACCATCAGCGATGAGGCCACCGAGCCGGTGCATCGCGTCCTGGCCTGGATCCTCTATTGCAACAGCGTTGAGGAGGCCGGCACGGAGTTCCATTGGCAGGAGCACCACGAGGAGGCCCAGCGGGGCAAGCTCGTGATCTTCCCGGCCGGGCCTTCCCACATCCACCGGGGCCGGGTCACTCAGAGCGCGAGCAAGACCATCGCCACCGGCTGGATCAATGCCGGCAGCCGGGAGGCCTATCTCAAGCGCCTGGCGGCGGGCTGAGGCCCCGGCGGCCCTTTGCGAGCATGGGGCGATCGCCTGATCTGTTGACGTGACCGACGCCCTGCCGAAGACCTATGACCCGGTAGGCACCGAGGCGCGGTGGCAGCAGGCCTGGGAAACCCAAGGCGCGTTTCACCCGGATCCCAAGGCCCCCGGTGAGCCGTTTTCGGTGGTGATTCCACCGCCGAACGTGACCGGCAGCCTGCACATGGGCCACGCCTTCAACACGGCCCTGATCGACACGATCGTCCGCTTCCAGCGGCTTCAGGGCAAAAACGTGCTCTGCCTGCCCGGCACCGACCACGCCTCGATCGCCGTGCAGACGATCCTGGAGAAGCAGCTCAAGGCCGACGGCAAGCGCAAGGAAGACCTCGGCCGCGAGGCCTTCCTGGAGAAGGCCTGGGAATGGAAGGCCCAGAGCGGTGGCACGATCGTCGGCCAGCTGCGCCGCCTCGGCTACTCGGTGGACTGGCGCCGGGAGCGCTTCACCCTCGACGCCGGCTGCAGCGAAGCGGTGATCGAGGCCTTCAACCGCCTGCATGAGCAGGGGCTGATCTACCGGGGTGAGTACCTGGTCAATTGGTGCCCCGCCTCCGGTTCAGCCGTGAGCGACCTGGAGGTGGAGATGAAGGAGGTGGATGGTCACCTCTGGCACTTCCGCTATCCCCTGAGCAGCGGCCAGGGCTTCCTGGAGGTGGCGACGACCCGTCCGGAGACCCTCCTGGGTGACACCGGCGTGGCGGTGAATCCCAAGGACCCCCGCTATGCAGAGCTGGTGGGTCAGACCCTGACCCTGCCGCTGGTGGGCCGGGAGATTCCGATCGTGGCCGATGACCACGTCGATGCCGAGTTCGGCACGGGTTGCGTGAAGGTCACCCCCGCCCACGACCCCAATGACTTCGCCATCGGCCAGCGCCACAACCTGCCGCTGATCACGGTGATGGCCAAGGACGGCTCCATGAATGAGGCCGCCGGTCGCTTCCAGGGGCTGGATCGCTTTGAAGCCCGCAAGGCCGTGGTCGCGGCGATGGAGTCCGAAGGCTTCCTGGTGAAGGTGGAGGACTACCGCCACAGCGTTCCCTTCTCCGATCGGGGCAAGGTGCCCGTCGAGCCCCTGCTCTCCACCCAGTGGTTCGTCAAAACCGAGCCCTTGGCGGCCCGCTGCCGCGAGGCCCTCGAGAACGCCGATCCCCGCTTTGTTCCGGAGCGCTGGAGCAAGGTCTACCGCGATTGGCTCACGGACATTCGCGATTGGTGCATCTCCCGCCAGCTCTGGTGGGGTCACCGCATTCCCGCCTGGTTTGTGGTCAGCGAGACCGGCGGTGTGATCACCGATTCCACCCCCTATGTGGTGGCCCGGGATGAGGCCGAAGCCCAGAGCAAGGCGGATGCCCAGTTCGGGGCGGGTGCTGTTCTTGAGCAGGATCCGGATGCCCTCGACACCTGGTTCTCCAGTGGTCTCTGGCCCTTCTCAACCATGGGTTGGCCCAATGCCGAGGCGGCTGACCTGCAGCGCTGGTACCCCACCAGCGTGCTGGTGACGGGCTTCGACATCATCTTTTTCTGGGTGGCCCGGATGACGATGATGG
>NZ_JAFMKL010000039.1:0-13555 GCF_017852955.1 Vulcanococcus sp. DEBay_Sum22DG08_74 | reverse complement strand
ACCGGGCGGCCTACCCCCAGATGGGGGCAGTTCAGCGGACGTAGGTCTGGGCCAAGGCCGTGAGCAACTCAGCGATGAAAGCCTCCGGACAACCCAGCTCCTGCTGCAGCTCATCGCATTCATCGCGGAAGAACTCCAACGTGCGTGCGATCACGCCATCGCGCTGCTCGGGGGTGGGCGTCCAATCGGCCATGGTCGACGCTGGAGGGGAGAGGAATGATGATCGAAGTAGCCCTGCGCGCCCCCGTGAGTCAGCCGCCCAAGATGGCTCGCCGCAACATCCCCTGGGTGCTGTGGGAACTGTTGCTGCGGATGCGCCTGGATCTGCTGCTGATGCTGGTGCTCTGCGGTCTAGCCCTGGCCATCAAGGCCGATCCCCAGGTCCGGGACCTCTCGATCATTGATGGCTCGGGCCTCTCCATGCTGGGGATCGCGGTCTCGATCTTCGTGGGCTTTCGCAACACCCAGGCGATCAACCGTTGGTGGGAGGCCCGAGTGCTCTGGGGATCGATCACCAACGAAGCGCGGCAATGGCGCGACACCCTGCAGACCCTGATCGGCAGCCAGGAAGCCTTCCGCCAGCAACAGCAGCAACTGGTGGCCCTGCAGGTGCTGCAGTGCTGGGTGCTGAATTTTGAGCTGCGTGGGATCTGGCGCAGCGATGCCCGCACCCTGGTGGATGCCCTCAGCCGCAGCCTGGGACTCCCCGCGGACACCAGCCTGCAGCGCAGCCTGCAGCACAGGGCGCAGCTCATCGGATCGCTCTACAGCCAAGGCGCCATCAACGACTGGGGACGCGATGCCCTGCTGCGCTGCAGCACCGCCTTCATCAATTCCCTGGGCGGCCTGCAGCGCATTCGGAACACTCCGCTACCGCCGACCTACGACGTCTTCATCCGCCTGATCTGCTGGCTCTATGGCTACGCCCTCTTCGCCAGCTTTGCCAGCCGCGACTCCGCCTGGACCGGCGCGGTGCTCTTTCTGGGCTTCATCACCGCTGAGCGAATCGGCGCCTACGTCGAGGGGCCCTTTGATCAAGACGGCAGCAGCTTTTGCGTGCCGATGGATGCGATCTGCAGCACCATCAGCGCCGACCTCCTGCCGACCTCTCCCTTGGGGCGGCTACCCATCAGCCGGGACCCCAGCCGCTGGTCCTAGGGCAAGCCTCAGCTTTTTTAAAGGTCCGCTGTAGCAATCAACACGCTGTCCTTCTGACGAGCAAGGCCACGATCAAGGAGCTGGCGGAGCGCCACGGCGCACGCGGAGGAAGACACCCTGCGCCGTCAGCACCCTCTTAGGTGGGAAGGGTGAAGCCCGACTGCATGTTCTTCACGTCGAGCATCACCCAGGTGAGCCAGACCAACAGGCCGATCACACCGGAGACAGCCGCGACCTTGCCGGAGAGGCGCAGGAGCCATTCCCAAAAACTGATCTCTTTCACCGGCTTCAGCGCAACTGCTGCATCCTGCCTGGTGGCAGGCT
This sequence comes from Vulcanococcus sp. DEBay_Sum22DG08_74, assembly GCF_017852955.1. Classification (NCBI taxonomy): domain Bacteria; kingdom Bacillati; phylum Cyanobacteriota; class Cyanophyceae; order Synechococcales; family Synechococcaceae; genus Vulcanococcus; species Vulcanococcus sp. DEBay_Sum22DG08_74. The sequence continues at coordinate 12,073 of NZ_JAFMKL010000039.1, read as the reverse complement.
GAGCAGGTTCGCAGGGCATCCCCATCAGCCTCCCGGCCTCCGACCTCGCGCACCTGGCTCGCTGCGCCTGGCTGCGCCAGCAGTGCGCCAGCGATAGCGAACGGGCGAACCGCGAATTCGCGACCTTGCTGATGTGGCATCAGGCCGCCAGCCGCTCCGGCGCTAACGCGGAGGCTGGGCCGTTGTGGTCAGGACCGTCGTAGGGGAACCCTGCACTCCCGCATAGAAGACGACCAGCTCCACGGGGTCATCGCCCAGGGCCTGTCCGGTGTGGACGGTATTGACCACCTCCACTAAGGCCTCGCCCTCGCCAAAGGTCCGCCTGGAGCCATCTGCCAACTCCAGGGAGAGGGCGCCCTTGAGAATCACCGCGGCATTGATCACCGGATGCCAATGCAGGGGAAGACGAACCCCCGCAGGGATCGTGATCCGCAGGACCTTGACCTGGGGCTGACCGGATGGATAGGGCGGAAGGATCCGGCCATCCCACTCCTTGCTGGAGTTCGCGAGTTCCCTGACCTCGACTCCGAGGGCAGCGGCTCCATGGTCGTCATGGGCCCAGGCCTCTGGCACAAGGGCGCCGCAGAGACAAGCGAGGGCCAGGGGCGTTAGCCACGAGCAGCGATTCACAGGCAAGCGTCCTAGAAGGGAGCGATGGAACATGTCCTATTGGCCTTCCTCGCCTTTGGTGCCGCGGTGCTCAGCCTGCTGGCCTGGATGGTGGCCGCCTTCACCAGTGATCGGGTGCGCTAGCTCCATCAACTCCGCGTCGATGGCCACCAGGGGGCCCGTCGGATGAAAGCGCCGCGCCAGGGCAATGGCCTGCTCACGGTTCTCCGCCTGCACTGAGCGCGCACCCGGAGTGGAGGAACTGCAACTCCAGACCTGGTAGCGCCGAAGCATGGCAAGTGGGAGGTGGACCCTCGTCCTAGCCAGAGCGACGGCCCGCAACACACACCTGCGCAAAAGCTGAACAGAACCCTGCGTCTCGATCCGCTGATCCAGCCGCGTCGCTAGGGAAGGGGACCAGGCCCTGCCGTTGTGCTGCTGCTCACCGATCCGCTGGAACTGATCTGGGGCATCGCCGGACTGCTCAAGGCCTCGCTTCTGGATGAGCCCAGCTCAACGCTTCGGAACGACCGTCATGCCGACGGGAGCCAAGGCGATCAGCGCCAACTTGATGTGCTGCAGGCCAAAGGGAATTCCCACAACCGTGAGGAAGCAGGCCAGGGCTGAGGCCAGGTGACCGATCGCCAGCCACCAACCGGCCACGAGAAACCAAATCACGTTCCCCATGGTCCCCAGGGGACCCGTACCCCAATCGCGGCGGCCCGTGAGGGTCTGGCGCGAAATGGCCTCCTGACCGAAAGGCCAAAAGGAGAAGTTGCCGATCACGAAGCAGGAGCGAGCCCAGGGCAGGCCCACCACGCTGATGGCACAGAGCAGGCCTGCGAACCACCAGCCCAGGCCCATGACCAGTCCGCCCAGGACAAACCAGAGCAGGTTGAACAGGAAACGGAACAAGGAAGCTGCCGGTCGCGTTAACGGGACTGTCGAGCCGGCGCAGACGACTTGCCAAAGCACGTTACAGAGAGTTACATTTGCTTTACGTTTCGCAACACCACCATGGAAGCCGATTACGGGATGGCCATCACAGCGATGGTTGTCGTGGGTGCGCTCCTGACCGCAGGGGTGGTGTATGTGCTCTCTCGCCCCAGCGACCTGGGCCCCACCCGCAAATAAACGATGGCCCTGACCGCAGTTCTTCTCTTCGCCGGCTGGATCGCCGCATCCCTACTCAAATCCGAACCCCAACAGTCATGAACAACAACCAAGTCACAGACCAGTGGTGCCAGAACCGCGCTGAAGAGCTGATTCACGCGCAGCAGCTCAAGCAGGTCGAGCGCTTCAACGGTCGGATGGCGATGCTCGGCATCGTGATCGGGATCATCACCGAGGGCCTCACCGGCCAGGGCATCGCCCACCAGATCGGCCTGGGTCCCCTGATTGACGGCTACGCCGCCTGCCACACCCAGTACCTTCCCTTCTGTTTCTGATCCGGCCCAGGCGCTCGCGATGAACAAACAGGAGTTCCGCTACGAACCGGTCGAGTCCTTCGGCAAGAGCATGACCTCCCAGAGACCCTGGGACGTCTCCGCTCTGAAGGCCGTCGAGCAACTCAACGGCCGGGTCGCCATGGTCGGCTTTGCCGCGGCCCTGGTTGGCGAATGGCTCACGGGCTTTGGGCCAGCCGGCCAGGTCTTGGCGCTGGTGCGCTGGTATCTGAGCTGAGGCGCTGACGACAAGGGCATCGCGTTGCTAGGCCGGAGGCAGAGGCCATGGACGCGATGAATCACATTTTTGAGGTCTTTCACTCCGGGCCGGCTGACTATGGCCGCTTCCACGTGGTCGCAGAGAACCGGCAGCAGGCCAAGTCGCTCGCCGAAGCGGACTACCCACAACACCAGTTCGCGGTCTTCCGCAGCGAGCTGATCAGGCCGGAGTGGCGCTACCAGCTGCTCAACGAATGGCGCTCGACGCTCTAGCCCCGAGGAGCGTCAATCCGCACTGGTGGAGCGCGAATAGATCAACCCCAACTCCGAGGCCCAGGCCAGCAGGTTGTTGGTGGCGGTCAGCACCTCCAAAGAACGGCTCCAGGCCTCATGGAGATCAGGGGCCTCCAGGACGTAGTGCTCTGCCCATTCGTAGGAGCGCACCAATCCGCAGGCCTCCTTGAGGCGATGGGGCGTGAGCGCATGGGACTCCACGCGCTCGATCAGCCCCTTCTCCCAAAAGGCCCGGCCCACACCCCGATCACCGGAGAAACTCTGGTGCAGCGTCGTGAGGACAGTCTCGAATTCTGGTCGTTGGATCTGGTCCATGAACCAGCCCTAACACTGTCTAAATACCTCGCGCAGGCGAAAAATTCAGGCCAGGCCCAGGCTTGCCAATCCCCAGGCAGCTGAGCCATGACTGATCGGCAGACGAGGAGGCGATGGAACATTGCGCAATCAATCCAGAACGGGTGCTGGTGATCACCCCCAAGGGCTCCAGCATCGAAGCCCTGCGTGATGGCGACTACCGGGTCTGCTGGGCCTCAGGCCTCTGCCAGACCGTCACTGGTTTGCACCGAGCCAACTCCCTGCTCTATTGGCATGAAGAGAACAGCCCTTGACGCCAACGAAGGGGCTTGTTTGATGGGCTCGACTGCGGATCCTTGATGAAGATCAAGACGGCGTCACTCCAGAGCACCGCCCGAGAGACCCTGGGCCTATTGGAGGACCTGCGCGCTGAACTGGCCCCCAGCACGATGGGCACCGCGCAGTGGAGACGAATCAACCAACTGGAAGACAAGGTGCTGGCACTCCTGGCCCTCACCCAGGCCAGCTAGGACACAAAAAAGCCCCCGGGTGATCCCGGGGGCCAGTGTTTTAAGGCCGGAGAGCGGACCTAGGCGTCAGCGCTGGTGCAGCGCTTGAGGTTCTGCCAGTCGTCCACAACCTGACCGCAACCGTTCACCACACAGTGGAGCGGATCATCGGCAACGATGGTGAAGATGCCCGTGGATTCAGTAATCAAGTCACTGATCCCCGGGATCAAGGCACCGCCACCGGCGAGCACGATTCCGCGGGCGTGAACGTCAGCGGCGAGCTCTGGGGGGGTGTTCTCCAGGACGCGCTTAATCGTGTCAACGATGGCGCCCAGGGGCTGTTGGATCGCCTCGCGAATTTCACCGGCGGTGACGGTGATGCTCTCGGGCAGTCCGGTGCGGTTGTTGAAGCCGCTCACCTCCATGTGGCGATCATCGTTGCGGGCATTGGAATGGGCCGAGCCGATGCTGATCTTGACCTTCTCAGCGGTGGCTTCACCGATCACCAGGCCATAGGTCTTTTTCAGATAGTCGGCAATGCTCTCGGTGATTTCATCACCGGCAATCCGAATGGACTCACTCTCCACAGGAGAGCCGAGGCTCAAGACGGCGACGTCGGTTGTGCCACCACCGATATCAACGATCATGCTGCCGACGGGTTCGGTGATCGGCAAGCCAGCGCCAATGGCGGCGGCCACGGTCTCATCGATCAGATAGACCTCTTTTGAGCCGGTGATGCCGGCTTCACGGACAGCCCGGCGCTCCACGTCGGTGATGCTGCTGGGGATGCCAACCACCATGCGAGGGGCGGTGGACTTACCGGCATTACCGCGGCGCATGAAGGTTTGGATCATGAGCTCGGCGGCGGCGTAATCAGCAATCACGCCATCGCGCAGGGGACGAATCGCCTGGATCGCTTTAGGTGTTTTACCGATCATGCGTTTCGCGCCTTCTCCCACCTCCAGTGGGATGCCGCGTTCTAAATCAAGAGCGACAACTGAGGGCTCGTCGAGGACGATTCCTTTGCCTGATACGTACATCAGGGTGTTCGCCGTCCCCAGATCGACACCGATGGAGGAGCTAGTCCGGAAAGGCCAGAACATGGTGTTTTTTGCTGATCAACCCAAAACTGATCAAACCTGAATATCCGTTCTTCGGACTTAATCAAATCTTCCACTCTTCGATGCAACTCGTCGAAAACCAGCTCAGCGCCACTGATCCCACAGGGCCACAAGGCGCTCCTGATCGGCACTGGGACTGCTGCTGCAGAGGTAGGCATCCGGCCTAATCAGATAGGTCTGGCCAGCCACGTAGCCCTCCTGGGGTTCTGCGCTGGCCGGAACCAACCAATCGCTCGCCAGGGCAGAGCCGGCCGGCGGCAGCGGCGCACCAACAGACAGCAACACAAAGCGACCGGAGCGCAGCAGGGCGTGCAGTCGCGTCTGGCCACTGGGGCCCTGGCAGGGCAGATCCGGCGTGCGCTCACCGGGGCGCAGTCCACCTCCTGAGCGAGCCAGAACCGGAGCCAGGGCGCTGCCGCGGTAGTGCAGATCGGTCTCGCAGAGCTGCGCCACCAGGCGACGTTGAACGCGACGACTGCGGCCCAAATTCGTGAACGCCAGATTCCGCAGCCGACGCAGCAGGGGCTGCCGCAGCAGAGCCACCCGCGTCAACACACCGGCATTGCGCAGCACCCGATCGCCAATCCCGCTGCGTTCCGGGGAATAGGTCTCCAGCAGCTGTGGCCCCGCCTTGCCCTGCAGCACCAGGGCCAGTTTCCAAGCCAGGTTGAAGGCATCCTGCATGCCCGTGTTCATGCCCTGCCCCCCAGCTGGGCTGTGGATATGGGCCGCATCCCCCGCCAAGAAGACCCGACCGACGCTGTAGCGATCGACCTTGCGCTCGTTGATCCGGAAATGACTGAGCCAGATCGGATCATGGGCGCGGAAGCCTGATCCCAAGCGCTGCTCCACCAGGCTCTGAACCTGCTCCAGGCTCGGATCGGCCGCCTCCGTCCCCGAGACATCGCCAATGATGCGGAAGCGATCTCCGACGATCGGGAACAGGGCCAGGATCCCCTCGGGATTCCAGACCACGGCCACCTGATCGGAAGCTGCGGGGCCGTCGAGCTTGACGTCCGCCAGAACCCAATTCGATTCCAGGGTTTCGCCGCTGTAGGCCAGACCCAGCTGATGGCGCACAAGGCTGTGGGCACCATCGCAGCCCAGCAGATAACTGCACTCCATCGTTTCCTTGCTGCCATCGGCTCGGCTGAGTTCGGCCGTCACACCGCCATCGGAGGCGGTGAACCGGCTGAGTTCCAGCTGGCGCTCGACTGACACGCCCCGCTCCGCCAGCAACTGGGTCAGGACCGCCTCCGTGCGGTTCTGGGGAATCATCAAGGCGTAGGGGAAGGCGCTCTGCACCTTGGAAAAGGAGAGCGCCGCCAGCAGGCGTTGACCGGCCTGGATCCGAGCTCCATGGCCCTGAATCCCAGCCTTCAAGAAAGGCTCAACGCAGCCCTGGAGATCCAACAACTCCAGGGTCCGCGGCCAGATCACCAGGGCCTTGGAGCGCTCGGAGGGTTTCGGCTCCCGTTCCACCACCCGAACGGCGATGTCCTGCTGACGCAGGGCCAGCGCCAGGGTGAGACCCACCGGCCCCGCTCCAACCACCAACACCGGTTGGGACATCAGACCAACGTCAACTCTCCGCCAAGGCTGCACAACAACACGCGTTGGGCATGGAAAGTTCCACTTCTTTTTTGGCGGCTTCTTTCACTGAAAGAGCAACCGCCGCAGTGCGTTAGGGTCGATTTATCAAGCGAAGCAGAAATGACCCTCGGCCGATTTCTGGTCTTCTTTGTGATCGGCCTGGTGCTGGCGACGGTGCTGAACCTGACCTGGCTCTATTGGATCTTGGCGGCGGCCGCCGCCACGGTTGCGATCAAGCTTTGGCTGAACCGATAGCGCGATGACGGAGACCACCACCCATAACGGGGCGAACTACAAGCTGACCCGACTGCCCTCCGCCCTGGATGCCAGCAAGGCGGCCAATCGGATTCGGCCCTGGCTCAGCCGCAGCGAAGAACAGCAGCGCGCCAGCGAACGCATCGCTCGGGTGCGCCGCGAAAGCGGCATCCCCTCCCCTGACGAGTGGATGTGGTGAGCATGGAACGCACGCTCAAGGGCATTGCCTATGTCTCGGTTTGGGTGATCCTCTGGGGGACAGTGGCGTCCGTGATGGATTACGTCCTGCTGGAGCGTGAGCTGTATGGCACGGGCAGCTTCGGCCAAGCGACCACCTTTGTGGCCTACGGCCTCGCGAGCCTTGTGTTGGCCTGGCGCTTCGCTCCGCGCTTCCTGCAGAGCGACGACTGAGCCTTAGCTCTGGGGCTTGGCAGCAGGAGCATCCCCCTTCGGCGGGCTCTTCTGGGGAACACTGACCTGGCCGCACTGGTCGTCGAGGACAGGCTTGTAGGAGGCCCGCACCTCCATCCAGTCCGTAGCGGGATCGCGCTGCTCAAACACGGCGAAGTGCTCAATCAACAGGCCATCCATCGCCTGCATGGAGCGGCAGAGGCGATAGAGATCGCCCGAATTCTGAGCCTTCAAGACCCGTTCGTAGTGCCCCATGAACTGGGCATAGGGATCAGGCTCCGCCGCGAAGACTGGAGCACCCAAGACGGCAACGGCAGCCGCACAACCACCCAGGAGCCGGACCAGAGGGGAAGCAACGCTCATGCCCATGACCCTACCGAGGGGGCCAAGACCCGATCTTTTTCTCTGAATAGAGAGAACAAACACAGACAATCTTCAACAGGGAGAGAAGCTGAACTCAGGCCAATCGCAGCAGATCTACCGCTAGCGGTAGGTGGATCTTTCCATGGAATACGCCATGTCAAGACATCAACTTGAACTGTTCATGCGTAAAGCCAAGGGCAACACAAGCATGCAGCGCGAGCTCGACAAGTGCGGCGAGAACAACAGCTGCGTGGTTTCTGTTGCCCGCAAGCATGGACACAAGTTCTCCCCAGCGACCCTGACCCGCTGGCAGCACGACCACAGCGAGGAGGCTCCGCAAGCGCACTAGCGCGATCACAACGCAAGACGTCCGCAGCCGGCTCCAATCGGGGCCGGCTTCTTAGTGTTGCGCTCATCGGCCGATGCCCCGTTGAACCGCCGCTGGCTCCTGCTCTTCGCGCTGCTGGCCGCGCCAGCGGCCCAGGCCCAGTCCCTGCTCAGCCTGCAACAGGCGGCCATGCGCTGCTTCAACGGTGGTTCGCGGGCGGACTGCAGCGCGGCGATGGGAACCTCCCATCAACTGAAAAACCGCGCCGATGATGCCAACCAACTGCGCTGCTACACCGCGCTGCTCGGACTGGAATCGCGGCTAAGCATGGCCATGCAAGGGACGGGATCGCTGGATCGCGATCACAGCAGCCTGAAGGAAACGTTTTTCGAATGTCAGGCCCTGAATCCGAGCTAGCCCAGCAATCCGCTGCCAGCCTTGAGGGCAGAGGGGAAGGCCCAGCCCATGCACTCTGCACAAGCGCTACGTGAGCGTTATGCCAACGGCAGCAGCACCCCCGGAGAGGTCAACGCGATTGCGCGGGTCTACGCCTCGATCAAGCAGCTGAGCTTCCCGCAGGCCCTCGAGGAGGTCCATGACGGCCTGGGCTACGGCATGGGGGAGGACCTCGACTGCAAGCAGGGGGGATTTCCCTGGCGGGAAGTCGAGCGGTCCCTGGTCCCCGCCGGTCGGCGCTGGATCAACGGACTGGAGCCGTCCGTAGCTATGTCTGGAGAGAGCCGCTGAACCCCGATGAACGGTTGGCGCCAGAGCAGCTTGGCCGTGGGCACCGCCGCACTGCTTGGATTCTCAATGCAGGGCCTGGCTGCGGAAGGATCCGTCTCCTCGCAATCACCCCTTAGCCGCCAACAGGCCTGGCAGGAGGCCATGTCACAACTGCCCAAGGGGGCCAGGGTGACCAGCAGCAACTGCAACGACGTGGAGATCGGCTACGGCAATACGCGCTACTACTGCGTCTTGACCTTCACGCAGCCCGATCCAGCCGAAGCCGAACACAAAAAAGCCGCCGCCCAGGACTAGGCGCGGCGGCTTCGATGAACGGTCTCAGCTCTTGGCGGAAGCCTGAGACAGGAAGAAGACCAGCAGGGCAATCAAACCTGCACCGCCGAGGGCCGGCAGGATCACGGGAACGCCTCGGGGAGCGACAGCGGAGGCAAGCACGAGGTAGTCCATTCCGGAACGATCAGAACTGGATTTTTTTAGCACCGCCGCAACGGAAAGCGGGGGTTTCCGAGACCTGTCGAAAACCAGCCGTTAGAACCACTCGGTCTGGGCCTCTTCGGCGGTGTTGACCCGAGCGTGGGGGGTGCGGCGCTCAAACTCCATCGCAATGGAGCGCTCCTGCTCACCATCAGCGGCAATCGCGCGAACCGGGTAGAGCTGCTCACCATCACGGAAGGGGACGTGAATGCGGAAGCTGCCATCGCGCTCCAGCTGAATCTGCTCGTCACCGATGAACAGGCTGGCGGCAGGATCCGTGGCGCCGTAGACGATCAGCTCGGCATCAGCCACCAACCAGAAGGAGCGCTGACGGGCTGCGCCAGCACCGGACTCGGTGCGGCCACTGGCCCAGACACCCACCCCGGAATCATTCAGGGGACCAGGGCCCGCCAGGTCGTATTCGTGCAGCACCTCGGAGCCGACGCGGCGGCTACGGGTGGGAAGGGTCGCCCGCTGGTAGTGCTGCTCGTGCTGCACGCCCGCACCAAAGCTGGGGGTGGTCAGCGCTTGAGGAGCAGCGCTCGGGCCAACCTCCAGGGAGAAGGGAACAAAGGCATCGGCAATGCGCTGGGAGGGCTCCATGCCTGGGACATGAGCCACGGCCGAGAAGGCCAGGGAATACCAACCACCGGAGCGCAGGCGATAGCCCAGCTCGACGCGGTAGTCGCGGCCATCGAGGGGCACGGGCAAGAACCATTCACTGGCGTTGCCATCCACCACCAGCTCCTGCAGGGTGTGGGGATGGGACTGCTCGCCGCCTAGGCCCGTCACGTCCGCTAGACGAATGCAGAGCTGGGTCGCACCGGCCTTCTGGGCGCTCTTGCGATCCGCCGCGCTGATGGACCAGAAGCAGTAGGCCCATTGGGGATCACGGGGTAGAAATACCACGTGGGTGGAAGCGTCCTGGACACCCTCGACAACCTCGATGGAGTCGCTGGAAGGCGGAGCGATCCCAGGAACCGTCTCCTTAATCTTTTCTTTGATCCCCGAGGGAATCAGGTCGCGGATCCAGGCGAAGGGACGCTGGTTGCTCTTGGCGTTGGAGTTGCTTTGCGTCACAGTTCTGCCCTGGATGGCGACGGGTCCTATCATCACCGACTTACCTCGGCCAGCAGCGGCTCTGTCAGCGGATCGCTACGACAGGCGACAGCCTCACTCAGCCAGCAACTGCTCGCGCGCCTGGGCCAGGGCCTGCTTTGCCTCCTGGCTGACCTCGGGATAGCGCAGATCCAGGCCATCCAAACGCTCAATCACCGCCGCCGCGACCACCAAACGGGTGAACCACTTGTGATCAGCCGGCACGACAAACCACGGCGCATGGGCTGTGGCGGTCTCGCGAATCATCTCCTCATAGGCCTGGCTGTAGTCCTCCCAGAACCCCCTCTCGCGGATATCGGCCGCTGAAAACTTCCAGTTCTTCTCGGGACGCTCCAAACGCTGCAGAAAACGGCGCTTTTGCTCCTCTTTGGAGAGGTGCAAGAAAAACTTCAGAACCACCACCCCGTTGCGGCTCAGATAGCGCTCGTAGTGGCGAATGTCCTCGAAACGCTGTTTCCAGAGCTTTGGCCCGACCAAATCAGGCGGCAAGGACTGCTTGGCCAACAGCTCCGGATGGACCCGCACCACCAGGGTCTCCTCGTAGTAACTGCGGTTAAAAATCCCGATGCGCCCGCGCTCCGGCAGGGCTTGATTGGCGCGCCAGAGGTAGTCGTGATCAAGGTCCAGCGCGGAGGGGGCTTTAAAGGAGGTCACCTGGCAGCCCTGGGGATTCACCCCGCTCATCACATGTTTGATCGTTCCGTCCTTGCCCGCGGCGTCCATCGCTTGAAAGATCAGCAGCACCGCCCACTTGTTCTGGGCATAAAGACGCTGCTGCAGCTCCGAGAGCATCTGAACGCCCTGCTCGAGTGCCTCTCGGGCCGCCTTCTTGTCGGAGGGCAGATCGAGGGTGTCGCCCGGATCGATCCGATCCAGGCGGAATCCATCCCCGCTGTCGATTCGATAGGGCCTGGTGAGGTGATGGCACTGCGTGAGCACCTGGCTCAGTTCCCTCTCCATCGGCAGCCTCAGAACAGCAATCGCCTGAAGTCACCCTGACCACCACAGGAGGCGATGTCAGCCCTGACAGCCGCTGAGCCGACTGCACAACTGGTTTTTCTCTGAAGAGAGAAAAAGAAATCCCCCTAGGACACCCCGATCTCACGCGGGAGTCCCATGGGTCGCAAGCTTGGTCAGCTGCTGGGTGGCTGCGTTCTCGCCGCAACCGTGGCACCATCCGCCGCGGCCCAAGAACTGGCCATTGCCGAGCCGGAAGCGCCGGCCCCAAGGCTGACGTTTGAGCGCACCAACCGCCGCCTCCCCCGCACAGGGGATCCGATCTGGGACCTGAAACTCGAGATCCCTGGACAACCGGTGCGGCATTTCGAAGCCGTCAGCGGACGGGCGGAATACCAAGGCGCCAACCGGCACCAACTGGGTAGCCAGGCGCCCCTCCCGCCAGGGACCTATTCGATCGGCGCAGTCGAACCATTGGGCCATGAGTATCCGCGGGAGCTCGGCCCCGTCTGGATCGGCCTCGAGCCCCTCTTCAGCACGGGCCGCCGCGTTTTAGGAATCCACCTGGACCCCAGTGCCGGCCGCAACTGGAACAGCGGAACCGGCGGTTGCATCGGCCTGATCCACAGGGCCGAGATGTTGACCCTGGCCGAGCTGGTCCGCCGCAGTGCAGCCCAGACCCTGATCGTCAGCAACTAAGCAGAAGCACCCGCTGCCAACCGCCCAGGTCCTGGCTAGAGCAGAAGTACCGCCGAGGTGGAACAGCGGCCATCAGCGCTCCACTGGTTCATGCCGGCGGCATGGTCTACCTGCATGGGTTGCACCATTCCTCACACCCCCCGACCCCGCCCTCGGCGGGGTTTTTTGTGGGCAAGCTCCAGTCACAAAAAAGCCCCCTCATGCCGAGGGGGCTTGCCGTGGTGTGAGGTTGGAATGGAATGTTTCCAAGCGCCGTTCTAGGGAAGCGAATGTCCCAGAGCCTGTGCGGTTGAACAACTGGTTACAAAGAACTGGCACTGTGCCAGTCCTCTGGCGACGGTTGGTGCGTGTGAGGAGTGGATTCGCCTCAAGGGTGGAAACAAGGTCACACCCTTGAAGTGAATCCCGAAAAGCCCTGCCTTTGGCGGGGCTTTTTTTTGCCTAGGCGGCCATCAGTTCCCGCTTGAGCAGGACGGCTCCGTTGGAGAGCAACAGGCGGTGGCGCTGGACCTCCTCATCGAGGGGGACAACAACGCTCTGGGCCCCGCCATTGGTCCAATAGTGGAGCTTCACCTGAGGCGTGGTGGATGACGTGGGGATCTCGATCGAACCCGTCATGCGGCGACGAATGGCTCC